>DAOPNM010000011.1:0-19426 GCA_035357435.1 archaeon
TGGGTCTTCTGAATATTTTTTTTCTGCAGACATATAGATTTCCCCAAACCATTTACTTTTGTTTGTGTCTGGTATTTTTTGTTTTTGATTATCTAATGATTTGTAATACCATAACCATTTTGCAACATGTGTTCCAATGTCTCCTCCATAATAAATTGGTTTTATATTTTGATCCATAAAGGCATATATCCTATAAATAGAGTTACCTATTGCTGCCATTCTTAAATGGCCAACATGAAAAGTTTTTAATGGATTTAAATTGAATTCATCTAACACATATTGTTTTTTTTCTATATCTGTTTTTCCATAGTTTTTCCCAAGTGTAATTATTTTTTCGATTGTTTGTTTTGCTAGTATTTCTGGTTTAATTTTTAAGTTGACATATCCGTTGATGTTCCAAATATCAAATTGTTCAAAAGAGTTTTTGCTAATGTTTTTTATAATGTCTTCTGCAATATCTTTTGGGTTTTTTTTAAATATTTTTGCTAAAAAAAATGTTGTAAATGCAAGGTCTGCAATGTTATTTGAGGGTATTTCTATGTTATCTTTAATTTTTTGTATAGTTATTTGTTGGTTTAAGCAATTAAAAAGAATGTTTGCAAATTCTTCTTTATAATCCATATTTTTCTTTCTTTAATGGCGAGTCCGGTGGGATTCGAACCCACGACCCACAGCTTAGAAGGCTGTTGCCCTATCCACTAGGCTACGGACCCATTTTTGTTTTTTAAATTTTTTTTATTATATAATTTATATAGATTAATCTTTAAAAATGCATTTATTTTATTCATTTGATTTATTTTAATTTTTTATATTAAAAAACAATTAAAAATTGTATTGTTTATAATAAATGTATGACAAAAAAGCAAACACCTAAAGTTAAATTTAAAAAAAATCAAGATGGATCCAATGTTTCTAAATCTTCTGATCTTTCAAAAACATTTGATGCTTTAAAACATAAACATTATGGAATATATGGACATCATTCAGGGATAGAAATATGTGAATGGACAAAAAAATCTTTAAGAGGGCAAGGGGTTTGTTATAAACAAAAATTTTATAATGTTGATACCCATAGATGTGCTCAAATTTCGCCTTCAGTTGTTTGGTGTCAGCAGAGTTGTATTTATTGTTGGAGACCAACAGAGTATATGACTGATTCTAAATTGACAGGAGATATTGATGACCCAAAAGAAATTATTGACAACCTTTTTAAAGAGCGTATAAAATTATTAAGTGGCTTTGGTGGGTACCCAGGGATTAGTAAAAAAAAATTTGAAGAGGCACAAGTCCCATCACATGTAGCTATTTCTTTGTCAGGAGAACCGACTCTTTATCCTAAATTAGATGAAATGATCAAGTATCTTAAAACAAAACCAGAAATTAAAACAATTTTTTTAGTTACAAATGGGCTTTGCCCAGATGTTTTAAAAAAGTTGTCTAAAAAGAATGTTCTTCCTACTCAACTTTATTTGTCAATTGAGGCACCAAATGAGGATTTACATAAGATTATTAATAGACCTAAGATAAAAGATTCTTGGAAAAAATTAAATCAAACAATTAGGCTTTTTCCAAAACTTAATTGCAGAAAGATTATAAGGTTCACTTTGATTAAAGGTATTAATGATTCTCAAGATTTGATTCCTCAGTATGTAAAATTGTTTGAAAAAGCAAATCCTGATTTTTTAGAAATAAAGTCATATATGCATATTGGTTCTTCTAGAAAATATTTGAAGTTTGAGAATATGCCCACATATAAAGAATGTATGGATTTTTCAAAATCACTTGAGAAATCATCTAGTTTGTTTAAGATAAATGATTTTTGTAAAGATTCTAGAATTGTGCTTTTGAAAAATAAAAACTCACGTGTAAGAAATTTTATAAAATAGTGTATATTATTTTTTTTTAAAAAAAAAGAAAAAAAAGGAAAAACAAAAAAGAGATAAACAAAATTTATTTTTAATCTGTTATTCCATTTTCAGTAATTGAATAAACCGTTTCTCCATCTGGTAAACTTGGAGAATCTACAAGTTTAGCAATTCTTTTTGTTCCTGTACCTTTTCTTAAATATATTCTTGTTTTAGATGCATGTTTTACAATATTTCCTCCAACAGCATCTGTGGGATCCCCAAATAGTACATCTGGTCTTGCCATAACTTGGTTTGTTACAAATACTACCACATTATATAATTCTGCAAGTTTTTGTAAAAGTCTCATGTGTTGATTAAGTTTTTGTTGTCTATCTGCTAATGTTCCTCTTCCTACAAATTCTGATCTAAAATGTGCTGTGAGTGAATCAACAATTACAAGTTTAATATTCTTTTCTTTTATAAGTTCTGCAGCTTTTTCTGCAAGCAACATTTGATGATTGCTATTATATGCTCTTGCAACATAAACATTTTTCATAATTTCTTCAGGATCTAATTTTAAATGGTTTGCAATTTGTACTATTCTTTCTGGCCTAAATGAATTTTCAGAATCAATATATAATACTCCTCCATCTAGTCCACCTTTTTCTTTTGGCAATTGTGCCATTACGCATAATTGGAAGCACCATTGACTTTTCCCAGAGGCATATTTTCCATAAACTTCTGTTATTGATTGACTTTCTATGCCTCCACCAAGTAGTTCATCAATATTTTTAGAGCCTGTTGATAATCTAGATATTGTTTTCCTTTTTTCCAATATTTTATTTGCACTTTCAAAACCCATTTCTAAAGAATCTCTTGCTGCCTTTATTGCTTTTATTGCAGTTCCTTCTCCAAGTCCTGCAACTCCCACAAGTTCCATTGGTGAAGCGACAGCAATTGCTTCTAAACTATCATATCCTGCTGCCTTTAATTTTTCTGCAGATGTTGGCCCTATTCCAGGGAGGTCTTCAATTTGTTTTCCTTTTAATTCTTTTATAATTTTGTTCTCATTTTTATCAAGATTTATATCTTCTTCTATTTCTTCTTCAGTTTCATCCATATCTTCAATATATTCTTCATCTTCTATTACTTCTTTTTGATTTTTTTTCATGTTTTCACCTCTTCTTAAAGATTATAATATATAATGTGTTCTTTTTTATATAACTTTCGTAAGAGAGTAAATGTCCACTTAATGTATAAATGTTGTTTTTCTTAATATTTTTCCCAATTTGGTTTATTATTTTTTAAACACAATATATAAAAATACTTTCTTGTATATATAAAAAGAAAATACTGATAATTTATGATATATTCTGAATATATTAAATGGTTAAAAGATGTAACTGAAGAAGATTTTTCTAAACTCGGATATAAAGCATCTAGGTTAGCCGAATTGTTTAAATATAAGTTGCCTGTTCCAAAAGCTTTTGTCATAAGTTCTCAGGCATATTTTAGTTTTTTGCAACAGGATAATTTGAAATCAAAAATTAGCGATATTTTAGATTCAATTGATTATAATTCAAAAGAAGATGTTTCTAAGAAATCTGAACAAATTCAAAATTTATTTTTGAAAACAAAGGAGTCACAAGAATTCAAAGATGAAGTTATTAAAAAATACACAATGATTGGTGCACATAAAGTTGGTTGGTTGAAAAGCAGTTGTGATGAATTTGTTGCAATTAGAGGGTCTGTTGTTTCAGAAGTTTATAAATCAGAAGACACTGATTTTTTAGAAAATTTAACTGGTTTTTTGAATATACGAAAGATCGATGAAGTAATTAAGCATATTAAGTTAACTTGGGCAACACTATATTCTCCAGAAGCAATAGAATATGTTCATTTAAAAAATATGGATTATAATGAATTAGGTTTGGCTGTTATTGTTCAACAAATGATTAATGCAGATATTTCTGGGGTTATGATTACAAGTAAAAAGTTAGGAGATGAAACAACAATTGTTGAGGCTGTTTATGGTTTAGGTGGCCCAACAGTTATTAAAGAAATTGCACCAGACCATTATGAAGTTTCTAAAAAAAATTTAGGTATTCTTAAAAAAATAAAAGATACCCAAGATTGGGAAATAAAAAGAGTTTCAGGGGTTTCTTCAAAAGAATTAATTGATAAAGATAGGCAAGCAAATCAAAAATTAGATGCTCATGATCTTAAAGATTTTGCAATTCTTGCAAAAAAATTAGAAACATTGTTTTCTATGCCTTTATATGTTGATTGGGCAATGGAGAAATCTGATATTTATATTTTGAGGGCTGATCCATTAGATCCAAGTTTAAAAAAAATAAAAACTTCAAAAAAGAAAGAATTAGATAAAGGTTTCCAAGACACTATTGATGCCTTTAAGAAAGAGGTTATTTTAGAGGGTATATCTATTACTAGTGGAATTGTTAATGGTAAGGTGTTAATTGTAAAATCTCCAAATGATTTAGAAAAAATTACAGAAAATACAATTGTTGTAACTTCTCAAACAGATGATAGTATGGTTCCTTTTTTGAAAAAAGCAAAAGGGCTTATCACAGACACAGGAAGTATTCTATGTCATGCAGCTATTGTTTCAAAACAATTAAATATCCCATGTATTGTTAATACCAAGAAAGCAACATCTGTTTTAAAAGATAATCAAAGCATACAATTAAATGGAAATTCTGGTAAGGTTTATTCTTTATCAGGTGTTGAACTTGTGAAGTTTTCTAAACAACCTACTCAAGAGGTAACTAGTTCTCAAGAGCCAATATATCCACCCACAACAACAAAAATTATTGCATCATTAAATTCAAATGAAGATATAAATAATCTTAATTTTCCTGACATTGATGGTGTTTGTTTAAGTTTGAAGTCTTTATTTTCTTTAGAAGAATTGGCAGAGTTTGATGATTCAAATGGCCAAGCAATAAATCTAATTAATTCAAAAATAAAAAAGTTTTTTGAAAACCCTAGTTTGTCTTCTAAAAAAATTTATTATAAATTAAATTTGTATAGAGATAGTTTAGTTGATGGTTATTTTTCCAAACATGAACTTAGTTGTTTGTATGAATTAAGTAAAAGTAATAATAATGTTTTTATTTTGTTAGAAAATATAAAATCAGAAAATGATATACTGTATGTTGAGGAGATGTTTAGAAAAAAAACAGGAATTTTATTTGACGCTATCAATTATTCTGTTTTAGAGAAGTATATATCTTTGGGTATTGGTTTTGTTGTTTTTGATTTAAATATTGATGTTATATCTAAAAATAAAGATTTAATTAATAAGGCAATAGATTTGTGTAAAGATAATAGAGTCATTCGTATTTTTTGTATAAAAGACGATTTTTCTGAAGAGATTATTAAAAAATTGATAGAAGTAAGAGTGAATGAATTTATAGTTTTTCCAAATAATTTAAAGATTAAAGATACAATTTTTAAAAAGGAAAAAGAGATTATAAAAAATTTGTTATCAATTTGATTTACACTAATTTTTTAATAATATTCAAAAATTCTTTTTTGGTTTTTTATATCTTTTAGAATGTTTGATTTATTAAACCACCATTCACTTTTGTGTCTTATGTTTTCTACGTTGTCTAAATATTTTTTTATAGATTCTAGATCTTCGAATATTAATGGTTTTTTATTCATTGCTTCTTTTATTGCTTCTCTAATGACCCAAACTCCTGGTGATTTATATTCTGGCAATATGTCTCTTAAAACCAATACTTTACCTATTTTTTTTCTTTTTTCTAAAGCTTTTGAAATTTCAATTCTTGCTGCATAATAACCTCCACCAACAGATGTTGCATATTGTTTTCTAGGAGCCCCTATTTCATAATCTATGTCTAAATATTTATCCCCTTGGTTTTCAATCATTTCAAATGCCCATTCTTTATAAGGTAAAATTATTATATAAAATTTGTTTTTATAAAATTGGAAAATGTATAATTCTGGTTTATTTATTTCTTGATTTATTTTTATGTTTTCAATATTTTTTTTCCCGATAATGTCATCTACTGCTGTTATAGACCATTTAGTTGGAACAAATACCCTATTTTGTTTTTCTCCTAATAATCCAACAGAAAGAAGTTGTTGTATTTTGTACACGTTGTCTAGTTTATTATAAATGTTTAGTATTCCTTCTTGTGCTTTTAAATCTATATCGTTTACTGTTTTGTCAATTATTTTTGGAATTTTTAGGTTATCTATAATTTTTAGTTTGTTTAAGTCAAAGGAATAATTGTTTATTCCAGTAATTTCATCATTAATTATTTTTGTTTTGTTCCCAGAATCAAATTCTATTTCTGTAGTTTTATATGTTTGTGAAAGAAGTTGTATGTTTTCAATGGTAACATCTTTAGTTAATGTTTCTGTTTTTTTAAAGTTTTTAATTGTAAATATCTGTTTTTTTGATTGTTCAATTATTGTTTGCTCATCTTTTTTTACCCATTTGTCAGGGGATGCTGTTTTTGCATCTATGTAATTTTTATAAAATCCTGGGCCTATGCCTAATATTGGATATTTATTTTCATAAACTAATGTAAATGGTGTAGAAAATGCTTGTTTTTTGTTCATATTTTTTTAATTTTTGTTTATAAATACCTTTTTAAATTTTTAGGGTATCTAATTATATTATATATATTTATTATCGTTATAAATAAAAAATAGATTATTTAAAAATAATTTTTTTCACATGTGATGTTTATATGTCTTTTTTAAGAAAATTTTTTAAAGATGATGTTTCTCCAAAACAACTTAGAAGAAATAATGTTGCTGTTTTTGTAGATGGCCCCAATATTTTAAGAAAAGAATTTAATATTGACCTTGCCAAAATTCAAAAGTTTTTAAAAGATCAAGGAGAAATTAAAATAGCAAGAGTGTATTTAGATCAATATGCAAATGATAAATTAATTGAAGCTGTTGTAAACCTTGGTTTTGAAGCAATTATTACTGTTGGGGATGTGGATGTTACAATGGCAGTAGATGGAACAGACGTGTCTTATAATAAAGATATTGATACATTAGTTTTTATTACACGAGATTCTGATTATCTCCCAGCAATTTTAAAAGCAAAACAAAAAGGTAAAAAAACAATTGCATTGTTGGTTGATGAAAGTGCAGCTGTTGCTCTTAAAAATACCGTTGATCAAGTTGTTTTTATTGATAAACTTAAATAATATTTTTTATGTGAATGATTATGAATTTGCCAACATCGGACCATTTAGTTGTAAATTTTCCTGTGTCTAAATTGGTTTCAGAAAAATTGTTTTTAGAACTTAAAACAAAAAAGTTTACTGGTTATTCATATATTACGATATATCAAGAAAATGGTTTTGAGGAAAGTATACTTTTTTTTTTAAATGGAAAGATTGTTGGTTGTATTTATGTCATTGATAATTTGGATCTGTATTTATATGGGAAAGATGCATTTAGTTTGTGTTTGAATGTTTTTGAAGTTAATGATGGTGTGTATAATCTTTTTTCTTTAACAGATGATCAATTAAAATTAATTCTTTTGTTTAATGAGAAAATAAAGTTTGAAAAGGATATTAGTGATGTTAAGTTTACAAAAGAGGTTTTGGCATATAATAAACAAAGAAGAGAAATTTTTTTTAAAGATGTGCCCTCTGATGGTTTTCAGAAAAAAGATTTATTTAATAAATTTAATATAAGTGATTTGTTAAAAGGTTAATACAAAAAGATAAATAGTAAATTTAAGAAAAGGTTTTAAAACTGCTGCTATTTATATTTATATAAACATATAAAATAGTGTGCAGTTAAATTATTTTTTAATGAGTGTTGTGTTTTAAAGAAGAAATGATTAATATGGGAGAAGTAATATCTGTAGTTTCTGGAAAAGGTGGTGTTGGAAAAACAACACTTGTTGCAAATGTAAGTATTGCCCTTTCAGAGTTAGGTTTTTCTGTTTTAATGATTGATGCAGATATTACAATGTCAAATTTAAGTTTATTGATTGGTATTAATAATCCCCCAATTACATTAACTGATGTATTACTCGGTTCCGCTTCTGTAAAAGATGCAACATATGATGGCCCTAAAAAAACAAAAATTATTCCTTCTTCTCTTTCTTTATCAAGTTTTCAAAAGATCGATTCTGATAAATTAGTTTCTATAGTTAAAGACATAAAAGATCAATATGATTATGTTTTAATTGATTCTCCTGCAGGCATAGAAAAAAATGTAATTTCTTCAATGGTTGCTGCTACACAAATATTATTAATTACTGAACCAACATCTCCCTCTGTTGCAGATGTTTTTAAAATAAAAATTATCGCTGAAAGATTAAATTTAAGAATGTTAGGTGTTATAATTAATAAGGTAAGCAACATCAAAGGAGAAATTCAAGAAAAAGATATTGTAAGAATGTTAGAATTACCATGTTATGGTAAAATACCATATACAGAAGATATTAGAGAATCATTTTTATTACAAAAAATAGAACCTGTGATTATACACAAACCAACAAGTGTTTCAGCAGAGGCATTTAGAGCAATTGCAAGAAGAATTTCAGGAAAAGAAGTGCAGGTTGTTCAAAGTAAAGAAAGAAAAGGAATTTTTTCCTTATTTTTAAAATTATTTTCTAAAAATAAAAAAATAAAAAGGTGAATATATGGAACAAGAGTTAAAAATAACAAGACCATTCGATATGCTAAATAATGCATTAAATAAACAAGTATTAGTCTTTTTAAAAGACAATATTCAAGTAAGAGGATTACTAAAATCTTTTGATGTACATATGAATATTGTCTTAGAAGACGCAGAAGAATTAAAAGATGGCAAATCTAAAACAAAATATATAGAGATTCTATTAAGAGGAGACAATATTGTTTGGATCGCTGTATAATTTTTAGTTTTAAAAATTGGGTTATATGACATTTTTGTTTTTTGAGATATATTCTGGAAAATCCATGGGAAATGGGGCGATTACACAAAATTCTGCAAAACTATTTTTTTCTAAACAATCATTTGTTTTTTTTTTAAAAATAGGTTTAATTTGTGTTTTATTAGCTATCCTTTTTTTTGTAATAATCCCAAAAATAAGGAAACATCCACAAAGGATGTTTCTTAAATATAAATCTATTCGTAAAAAATTATTTAAATTAGATGATGATTTTAGAGCAAAAAAATTAACACCTGTACAATATTCTAATCTTCAAACAAAATATTTAACAGAACATGAACGACTTGCAACAATTCTTTCTAAATATCCAGAATATTTAGAAAAACTTGCAGAACTTAAAAAAGAAGAAAATGGTTTCAAAGTTTCTTTTTCTGAGAATGCTGTAATGAACGATTTGGAAGAAGATGTCGATAACCAAATTAGTTTATTATATAATTTATTATTACCACAGGCAAAATATTATTCTGAAGAAGAAATTAAACAAGCTGTTTTGGATGAAGGGTTTTCAGAGCAAGTTGCAGATAAAGTTATAAACATGATGAAAAATAAGAATGTTCAATTTGGTGTACAAGATAGAGTATCAGAACCACCACTTTCTAGGTTTTTCAATAATTTATTTTCTAAGTTAAAAAAGAAATAACTTTAATCTTTTCCAGAATTTATTAAGAAAATTATTCCTAAAATTATTAATATTAATCCTAAATATACATTTAATTTACTTAATGCACCTGGCAATTCTGGGATATATAATCCAATACCAATTCCTAATAAAATTCCTGCTGCAAGTTGTCTTGCCATTTTTTCACCAATTATTATAATATTATATAGTTTAAATATTGTTATATAGATTCATTTTTAAACATATTTTTTATTTTATAAAATGCCTATGTTTTTATACTTAACTAAAGATATTTTATTTATATAAACACAAATAGTTTTATATTGTAAGAAGGAGATAAGATATGCCGACACCTCGTGAATTGCCGAAATATGAAAAAAAGGCTGAAAAAAGGAGAATTTTAGAAAAAGCTGTATTTGAACATAAAGGAACAAAAAGACCATTATCTTTTGAAGAAAATGTTTTGTTTTTGTTAAAATCTATAGATATGAATTCTGGAAAATATAAAGGCGAAAAATTAGAATTGTCAAATGCCGAAAAAAAAGAGATTGCTTTTTTAATAAAAAAAAATCCAGAAAAGTTTATAGAAATTACAAAGCCTAGATTGGAAATTATCTTTAAATCATTTGGTAGTGATGCTAAGTTTTTTGCAGAATATTTAGGGAAAGATGTAGAATATTTTGTTAAAGGTTTAGATAAAAACATTAAATATTTTATTACTGGTTTAGGTAATAATATAAGTTATTTTGTAGAAGGTATGGGCAAAAATATAGAGTTTTTTGCAAAAGGTTTAAGTAATAATGCAAAATATTTTGCAGAGGGCTTGCGTAATTATTCTGAATTTTTTTCTAGAAGTCTAGGTGTTAATGTAGAGTTTTTTGCAAGGGGTTTAGGCAAGAATGCAGGCTCTTTTGCAAGTGGCTTAGGTAGATTTGCAGAATTTTTTGCAAGGGGTTTAGGCAAGAATGCAGGTTCTTTTGCAAGAGGTTTAGGCAAGAATGCAGTTTTATTTGCTAGAGAGTTACATAATTTTTCTGAATATTTTATTTTAGGTTTAGGGGAAAACTTTTCTTCTTTTCTTGATAATTTAAACGGATATAAATCTGATTTTATTAATGTATTGAATGAAGAGTTGGGCCCTCAAAAAGTTAAAAAATTATTAAAGTTGAATTAAACATTATTGTTTACTGTTCTTTTCTTTTTTTTTATTGTTTTTTTATATGTTGTTCTATAAGGCATTGGTATTTTATTGTTTGTTGTAATTGCCTTTTTTTAATATGACTTTCTTGTTAGTTATTATATTAATATTTCAGATATCCTTTTTTTGAATTTTTAAATGAGGGATAATTATCTATTTGTTTGTATATAATTAGATTCTTTCTGTTGTTTTTTTTATTTTATTTAAATCATAATAAATAAAAGCATTTAGTATCTATGATTATTATATGTTTTCCAATTTAGTATTTGGGTTGTATGATGTATTAATTAAAGGGAAATTAGAAAAAGATATTGATAATTCTTATCTTTCTTCTCTTAGTGATTTTGCAAAAGAAAATCACAAGGAATTATTTTTAATAAGTGGGTTACATGAAGATGTTAATCAAGATGTGTTGCATCAAAATAATTTAGATAATTTTTTTAAACAAGAAAATATTTTTTGTGTAAATGGTGATTATCTTAAATCTTTGAATGAAATTGATCAGCAATTAAGGGAAGAAAATTATAGTAAAAATAAATATTATGTTGACGATTATTTTAAAATTTATTTATTTAATCAAAAACCAGAATTATTTTCTCCACAAAACACATTATATGTTGGACACGATATTTGGACTGATGCATTTTATTTGAGACGATTTACAAAAATCAATTTTGTTCTTTTAAATCAAACCATTTCAAATAATGGTAAACCATTTGAAAGGGCAATAAAATATTCACATATTATAGATCCTTCTTTTGAGGTTTTTAAAAATTATTTGAGTGTTCCACATGTTTTTGATTATTCTTTTTTAGATTCTTATATTAATACAACATTACAGAAAAATGTAATTGGTCTTTTAGATTTAAGTAATTTAGATTTATCTAAATTGGTAAAAAAGAAAAATCCAGAATTATGAATTTTATGATTATAAAGAAAGTAAAAGCAATTAGAATTATTGATTCTAGAGGTTATCCTACTCTCAAAGTGTTTCTTTGGGGAAATAGATCTTTTGGTTGGGCATGTGTGCCATCTGGTACAAGTACCGGAAAGAATGAAGTTTTTGAGTTAAGAGATAAAACAAAAAAAGATTTTTTTGGAAATGATGTTTCTCATGCAATTAATAATGTAAATAAAGTTATTTCCAAATCAATTGTTGGCAAATCATTTTCTACACAACAAGAATTAGATTCTTTTTTGTGTAGATTAGATGGGACCCCAAATAAATCAAAATTAGGCGGGAATGCAATACTAGGTGTAAGTTTAGCATATGCACGTGCTTCTTCAGTTGATTTAGATGTACCATTATGGAAATATGTGTCTAATTTAAATAATACACAAAAGCATAACTTTCCATTGCCAATTTTAAATATAATAAATGGTGGCGTTCATGCAGGGAATAGTCTACCATTTCAGGAATTTCAGATTATTCCAAATGGGAAAACATTTACAAAAAATATGCAATTGTCTTTAGAAGTATATCATAAATTAAAAGAAATACTTTCAAAAAAATGTGGTGTTTTTTCAACAAATGTAGGGTATGAAGGTGGTTATTCTCCACAACTTTCTTCGCCAGAACTGGCTTTAGATTATATACAAGATGCAATTGATAGTTGTGGATATGCAAAAAAGATTAGTTTGGGTTTAGATTGTGCTTCTAATTCTTTTTATAATCCAAAATTATGCAAATATATTTTAAATAATAAAAAATATTCTTCAGAAATGTTATTTGATTATTATTGTAAACTTTTTTCTGAATATAAATTAATATCAATAGAAGACCCATTTAATGAAAATGATAAAGAAACATGGAAATTATTGTCTCACGTGTTTTCTAAAAAAATAAATATTATTGGAGATGATCTTTTAACTACCAATCCAAAATTGATTATTGATGCTGTTCAAAATAATTACTGTAATTCATTATTAATAAAACCAAATCAAATAGGCACATTAGCAGAAACAATAACTGCCTTTTCTATTGCAAAAAATGCAAATTGGAATACTATTTTATCACATAGATCAGGAGATACAGAAGATACATTTGTTTCTGATTTAGCATATGGTTTAAATTGTAATTATGTTAAATTTGGGGCCCCATGCAGAAGTGAGAGAACTTCTAAATACAATAGATTGTTAGAAATAGAATCTTTTGATAATATTTAAATTTAATTAAAAAAAGAGAAAAAGAGAAAAATAAATAATAATTTATTTTTTCTTAACCATTGGTAAACCAGTTTTTTTATTTTCAATAATTGTGTATCCTGCAGGCAAATCTATTGCACCTTTTGGGTCACCAGAAAAATATGTTAAATGCCCTTTTTGATGTAAATAATACATTTTTCCGCTTTTTTTACTTTTTACAGAACAAACCATTTTTATCTCCTCCTTTTTATTAGTGATGTTTATGTTATTATAAAAATAAATATAATAATTAGATATAAGATATATGGTTACCTTTTTAAACATTTCTTATTTATCTATATTTATATGTTTAATTATTGAATTATTATTTAATGTTATATATTTATAAACATATTTAATCATTAAATATTTACTTAATTAAAAATTAATTTATTAAAATTAAAAAAAGGTAATTTTATGCCAAGAGATGAAGATTTTGATGCAGATAGTTCTTCACCTGCAAAAGGTGGTGGAAATAAATTTAATGCAAAGGTAGTTATACCTATTATAATCGTTTTAGTTCTTGTTGTTTTTGTACTTATACAAATGGATGTATTTACAAACATGTCAACTGAGCAAATGATGGTAAAAAAAGGAGCTACTGTTCTTGTTATTGGTGCACCTTCCCCATATCTTTTGACAGAATTGACTAATGTTGAAAATAAAGATTTGGTTTCACAAGTAAGAGTGTTAACACCACAAGATTTGAGATATAATCCAAATGCAATATTGAAACAGTATGATATAATTATATTAGATCAAACAATGTCTTCTTCTCAAGCAGTTACAAGACAACTTGCAAATGCAATTAAAGACCAAGTAAAGTGGGGTAAAGATTTAATTGTTGTTGGTAATTCTGGGATATATAGAGAAGGTGCAAATGGTTTAATTGACGTATCTGTTATCGGCTGGAAAGGTAATTTTGGAAATTTAGTTCCTGTAGGTTGTGATAATACAACGTTTGGTGTACCTAGTTGCTTAGATGCAATGAATGTTAATGGTAGAATTATTGCTAGGAATGCAGATCATCCAATTATGTTAGGAATCCAAAAAGTACCTGCTTTAGATATTAATCCACCACTTAAAGCAACAGTTTATCCTGTACAAATTGAAGGAAAAGAAATTGCAATGTTTCAAGATATTAAAGGACACACATATCCTGGAATTGTAGAAAAAACTTTTTTATTAGGTAAAGTTATTTATTTTAATTATGATCCTGGTTTAGCACCAGCAGTATTTGAAAACACATTGAATTATTTACAATAGATTAATAGAATTTATGTTTGAGAAACCGTTATAACTGCTTTAATGCAGGAGGTAAATTTTTATGGATAAATTAGAAATAACGCGCACTTTGGAAAAACTATATTCTTCTTCAAAAAAAAGAAATTTTGATGAATCTATAGAACTAATTGTTACATTTAGAGGTTTAAATATAAAGAATAAAGATCATAGATTTGAATATACATTAGATATTCCATATCCTTTTGTTTCTAAATTACAAACTGTTGCATTTGTAAAAGATAAAAATCTTGCAGAAGGTTTGAAAGGGATTGTTGATAAAATTATTTTTGATGTAGATATACCTAAAATTTCTAAAAAAGAAGCAAAGGTTTTAGCGAATACATATGATTTGTTTTTAGCAGAAGGACCTGTAATGCTTGTTGTAGGTAAATATCTTGGTCAGGTTTTAAGTCCAAGGAGTAAGATGCCTACAATTATCCCACCAAACCCAAATGTTGTAAAAACAATAATTGATTCTTATAGAACAAAAATAAAAATAAGTAATAAAAAAAACAAATCATCTGTTGCATTACAATTAAAAATAGGAAAAAAAAATCAGTCAATTGACCAAATTGCAGAAAATGTTTTAAAAGTATATAATTCACTTTTGGAAAAACTTCCTGCAGGTAAGCAAAATATTAAAGAGGTATATTTAAAAACAACAATGAGTACCCCTATGAAGGTTGGTGAAAAACAATGAATACACATACAAAATTATGGAGAGTTAAACAATTGGAAGAATTAAATAAATTAGTTTCTAAATATAATGTTATAGGGATAGGTTCTGTGTATAATTTTCCTGCATCATTATTACATAAATTAAAAAAGAATTTGCCTGATGTTGTTTTTAAAGTTACAAATAAAAATGTTCTTAAAAAGGTTTTGGAGTCTAATGGTCATAATGATTTAGTAAATATTTTGCCATCTCAACCAATATTAATTTTGGCAAACAATTTAAATGCATTTGAAGTATATTCTAAAATAAAAAAAAATAAAGCAAAATCAAGAGCAAAGGTTGGGATGATTTCTCCAATAGATATAATTGTTCCTGCAGGAGACACAGGATTACCACCAGGCCCTGCACTTTCTGATCTTAAAAAGGTTGGTTTAAAAGCACAGGTTAAAGGACAAACAATTTCTATTGTTGAGGATTCTGTTATTGTTAAGAAAGGAAATGTAATAAATTCAGATGTTGTTTCAACATTGTCTAAATTAGGAATTAAACCTATAGAATTAATTTTAGATGTTGTTGGCATAAAAGAAGGTAATTTAATTTATCCAAAGGATGCATTAGATATAAATGCAGAAGATATTTTCAATAAGATTATATTAGCAATAAGAAGTTCAGTAAATTTAGGTGTTGAAATAGAATATCCTACATCAATGACAATAAATCCAATGATTTCAAAGGCATATTTACAGGCACAGGCTATATCTAAATTGATTGAAGAGAAAAATGTATAAAATTTATAAAATATTTTTATAAAAAAAATGAAATAGGTGAATATATGGAATACATATATGCAGTTTTATTATTGCACAATGCAAAAAAAGAAATAAATGAAGAAAATATAAAGAAAGTTCTTGTCGCTGCAGGTTTAACACCTGATGACACAAAGATTAAAGGTATGGTTACAGCATTAAAAGAAGTAAATATTTCTGAGGCTATAGAAAAAGCATCTATGCCTGTAGCTGTAGCAGCTGCACCAGCACAAGAAAAGAAAGAAGAAAAACCAAAAGAACCAGAAGTAACTGAAGAAACAGCTGCAGAAGGTCTTGGTGCTTTATTTGGTTAAATTTTTTTTCTTTTTTTCTTTTTTATTTAATTAAGTATTTGCCACTAGAAATCTTTTTTGTGTTTTTATCATGATTTCTTGGGCACCTCTTAATTTATCTTTTTTAGTTTATGATACAAATAATTTATTTTACTTGTTTTTACATGGTTTTATGTAACCATTCATTTTTTAAACAATTTTTTTAATTATTTTTGTATGGATTTAGATAATGAGTTTATTGTTCATAAATATGTTAAACCAAATAAAATACATAAACGTTTATATCAAGAACTTTTAGCGGCAGAGGCAATTGAGCATGACACACTGGTTGTGGCACCTACTGGTTTAGGTAAAACAATTGTAGCAGTTCTTTTGATTGCATATGTCTATTCTCCAGAGAAATCAATTTTATTTTTAGCACCTACAAAGCCATTGGTTATGCAGCATAAAAAAAAGTTAGAAGATGTTTTAAATATCCCTTCTGAAAAAATTGTTTTATTAACTGGTCAAATTCCATCATCTAAACGAAAAGAGATTTATAAGCAGAATGGCATAATTATTTGTGCAACTCCCCAAACCATAGAGAATGATATTTCTGAGAATTTAATAAATAAAAATAATTTTAATTTAGTTATTTTTGATGAAGCCCATAGAGCCGTAGGTGATTATTCTTATGTTTTTATTTCTTCTTTTTTTACAGATGTAAAAAGATTAGGTTTAACTGCATCCCCTGGTTCTGACAAATTAAAAATCCAAGAGGTTGCAACAAATTTAAGTTTAAATAATATAAAAATTAAAACAGAAAGTGATTATGATGTCATTGATTATGTTCAAGATATGGAAACAGATATTATTTTTTGTGAATTAGATTCATTTTCAAAAAAAATTTCTTTTTTATTAACTCAGTTGATTGATAAAAAAATTTCTTTTTTACGTAAATTAAATTTTTCTATTTCTACGAATTATACTAGAAAAGAACTTTTGCAAATCCAGTCCCAAATTATTTTTAGATTAAAAAAATCTAAAAATCAAATTATGTTTTCTGCATTGTCAACAGTTGCAGGTATTTTGAAATTGTTTCATGCAAAAGAGTTGATAGAAACGCAAGGTGTTGTTTGTTTTAAGAATTATATAAATAAGATGGCTATACAAGATAAAGATAATAAATCATCTAAAGCACTTCTTTCTATTTTAAATTCAGAAGAGTTTAAAAAAATAAGTTATTTGTTGTCATCTGCCGATTTATCTAAAATAGTTTATGAAAAAGAAAGTAAATTGTTAGATATTATTAATGATTTTGTTTTAACAAATCCAAGTTCTAGAATTTTAGTTTTTAATAATTTTAGAGATAATGCCAATCATTTGGTAGAGTTATTAAATAAAAATAAAAATATTAAAGCTGCAAGATTTGTAGGGCAAGCTACAAAATTTAATGATAAAGGATTGTCTCAAAAAGAGCAGTTATTGATTCTTAATGATTTTAAGCAAGGTGTTTATAATACATTGGTATGCACATCTGTAGGAGAAGAGGGGTTAGATATACCTTCTGTAGATTTGGTTATTTTTTATGACGCTGTTGCTTCAGAAATCCGTTCTATTCAAAGAAAGGGGAGAACAGGAAGATTTAATGCCGGGAAAGTTATTTTGTTGTTGAATAAGAATACAATTGATGAGCATTATTATTATCTTTCTTTAAGAAAAGAAAAAAAAATGAAAAAACTTCTTTCAAATCCAGAGGTTTTGAAATCTCCAAGAAGAAAAAGTTTGCAAAAAACAATTAATGATTTTAGTTGATGTTTGTTTTTTTATGTTTATATGTAAATGTGGTTTGCTATGCCTGATAAATTAGTTTTTGTAGTTGATCAAAGAGAAAAACGTTCGTCCGTTGTGAATGATTTATTGTCTCTTAATTCAAAAGATATAGAAATAGTTATAACTTTTGAGCAATTAAAAGTAGGGGATTACCAGTTGTCTGATGATGTGGTTGTTGAAAGAAAAACTATTGAAGATTTGGAAGCCTCAATTATTGATGGAAGGATTTTTTCTCAAATAGAAGCATTATCAAATGTTCCTAAATCATGTTTGATTATAGAAAATCCTTTATTTGAAATTTATGAAGGTTATGGGCGAATAAATAGAAATGCCTTGATTGGTTTGTTAACAAAAATAGGTTTGGATTATAAACTCCCTATTTTTTTTACAAGAAACTCAAAAGAAACTGCAGATTTCCTTTTTGTTATTGCAAAAAGAGAGCAATTAATTCATTCTACACCAATAAAAACAAGGTATTCAAAAACACCAATGTCTTATTCTCAGCGGCAATTATTTATAATGGAGTCTTTTCCAAATATTGGCCCAACCCTTGCAAGATCTATTTTAAAAGAGTTTAAAACTTTAAAAAATGTTGCAAATGCAGATGTAAAAGATCTTCAAAAAGTAAAAAAATTAGGCCGTAAAAAGGCAGAACAGATTAAATATCTTCTTGAAAGGAATTTTGGGGATTAGTTAATGCTGGATCAAATACATATAGTTTTTTAGTTTTAAGATCAATAAATATATTTTGTGATTTAATATCCCAGATATAATATGGTTTTATTTTTTTGTTTATTTCATATACTTTCCCTTTTATGTTATTTAAAAGACTAATCGCTGTTTCTTTTCGTATAGCTCCATTATCTATTGCAACAGATAATGTTGGAAATGGAATATATTCATATGCGATAATTGTATAGTTTTTATTTTTATATTTAAAATTCATAGCAAAATGTGCAGGAATGATTTCAATTCCATTTTGTTTTAATATTTCTATTGCTTTAATTTCAGATAGCCCATTTATTCCATAATGTATAGGTAGTGTTCGTAAGTGTGCCTTTAAAAAATATTTTTTAGATTTTCCATTTATTTTTGTTTCTAATATTATGTGTGATGGAGAGTCACGCACTGTTTTGGCCATTAATTCATTTTTTGGTATTTTTTGTATTTTATATTCCCAATTTTCTCCTTTTTTTTGTATTATTTTTTCACTATTTTGGTTTGTTATTACTTTTTTAATTTCTGTCATTATTCCAGGTATTGCGTGTATTATGTTTTTTGCTTCTTGTGTATATGCAATCCCTTTATAGTATTGTGTGGATATTATTTTGTTCTTTTCAAGTTCTTTTATTTTTAATGGTGTTCCTTTAAATAATTTTGGTTGTTTTTTTTCAATTATTCTGGGTTTTTTTATGTATCTCATATTTTTCCAAGTTGTTATGTTATAATTATTTTTTGTTCATATATGTTTATAAACAGGTATTTGTTTTAATTTTATATTGTTTTCCCTGCCATTTTCTCTATAATTTTCAATAAATTTTCATTGTCTGTGTTGTTTTCTATACTATAGTATTTTAATGCTTCTTTTTTATTATATTTTATCTTGTTTATTTCATTTATTTTTAATTTTGTTTTTATTTGATTTATTTGTTTTTTATTTATTTTTTTTTTTTTAATAATTTTAAGAAATCCTTTATTTTTTCCTTTTTTATGGTTATTTTGGGTTTTAATGTTTTTTTTTTTTTT
>DAOPNM010000012.1:0-11528 GCA_035357435.1 archaeon
AATAGATACTAATCAATCTTTTGATGAATTTTTAAAAGATTATAATGAGATCATAAAAGATTATGAAAATTTACCAGAATTAGGAATTAAAAACAAAATATTAATTAACAATTTTATTCCAGATATCTATTTACAAAGCATTATAAATTATCAAATAATTGATAGAAATATAGAAAAATGGGCAACCGATTTGGAAGTAAATAGCAATCATTATTGGTTTATAGAAATAAATGTTTTTAAAGCCCCACAAGGTAATCAAAAAATTGTTGATAAAATTAATTTAGATAAAATTCTTGATTCAAAAATTAGTTTACAAAAGCAAGATGATAATTTTATATTAGTTAATGGGTCTGTTGCATATTTAATTTCTCAAAAAGATTATGCTTTAAATCAAATATATAATCCTTGTTTATTAGAGGGAACAATTTTACAAGAATCAGATCTAAATATTGTCCCATTGTCAAATAATTTAGAACAACCAAAATTTCAATCTAATTATTGGTTATGGGTATTTTTAATGATTATTATTGCAATTGCTTTTTTATATATTGTTTTAAATAAAAAAAAGAAGAATATTAATTATTCTAATAAAAAGTATTAAAAAATAAATTTAAAAAAGAGAAAAAAGAAATTAACCCGAAATAATAAATGGTTTCTTTTCTTTAGGTGCACTTTCTGGTAAAGGTATTCCTTGTGTTTTAGAGGCAACATCTTCTAATGCATATTCTAATTTTTGTATAATTTTAAAAACAAATTTACATTCTCCATCTGCAAATCCTTTAAGTAGAATACCATTTGTTACATGTAATGGATCCATATATAAAGAAATATTTATGTCCCCTACATAATCATTATTTACTTTATTAAATTCACCATATACTGATTTTATTATCATAGATGCATCATATGTTCTTTGTCTTATGGAGCCTGCTCTTGTTATAGATAATCTTGTATTTTTTAATTTTCCTTCTGCTGATATTAATACAGCTTTTTTAACATCTCTTTCTTTAAATGCTTTTTCTATAGACGATATAACTTCTTCTTCATCATCTAAAATGATTGTTAAATAATTATCATTTTTAGAACTGACATCTGCAATTGCACCTTTAATCATTTTCTCACCTTATAATTTTAATTTTAAGATATTAGTATAATTTAATTAAGATATTAATATATAGATGGAAAGATATTTAAATGAATTTATGTAAGTTATTTATGTTTATTTTAAAATATTATTGATAGTCTTATTATCGATTGTTCTTTTTATAATTTCTATTAATATTTTAGTAACAGGTACCACTTTTATTTTCTCACATTTTCTATAGGGGTTTGATATTACATAAATTTCTTTAATAAGTGACTTTTCTAAATCTGTTATAACTTTTTCATTTGTAATTCCTTGTGGTGCCAAAACAAATACATTGTTTGCACCTTTATAGGTTAAATATTTAGCGTATTCAATAATGTTTTTTCCAGTGTTTATTGTGTCTCCTACAACTAATATATCTTTTCCACTAATATTTTCATTAATTTCAAAATTTAATTTATTGTTTGTTTTTTTGATTATTGGAAAGACAGTTTGGGCATTTATTGTTTTTGCAATGTAATTTGCTTGTATTTGTAATTCATAATCTAATGATGTAACTATTATATTTTTATTATTTGAAAAATTATTTTCTAAAACATTTGCAAAAATTGTATTTAATGGAATGTTATATAATGGTATTCTAAGATAAAACGAAATTTTTGGGGCATATAATCCAAAAGTATAGATTCTATCAATATTTACTGTATCTAGTAGCCTGGTAAACAAATTAAAGTTTAACTTATATTCTGTTTCATATTTAATTTTGGTGTATGGTAAATATGTTGTTATCCAATATATTTTGTTTGCACCTTCTTTTCTAATGGCATCTGCTAAAAAAAGAATTTGCATTATTGATTCATTTATTGGTTGTGTTATATTGTATATTAAAAATATAGTTTTATTGTTTACAAAACAATCTATATCTACACTTGTTTCTGTTCCATGAACTTGATGAATATGTACATCTCCTACAGGTATTCCTGTTTTTTCAGAAATAGTTAGTGCAATTGGTTTTTCTTTATTTGAAGAGATAATTAAATAGTTTTCAGAATCTTGGTTTGGCATATGTTTATATATATAGAAAACATTTTAATTATTATTGATTTTCTGATTTTTAATATATTTTTTAAGAAATAACTTTTTATTTTTTAATTATAGATTATTTATAACTTTTTAGTTTTAAATAAATTTGTTTTTTAATTATTAATATGCACTTGCAATTAAAACAAAATATTAAACTTGATAAACTTACACAAAATCTATTTGTTAATTGCCCATATCAGTTTCAAAATATTGATCTCCTTCAATTGTTTCCAAAAGATATATCTATAATAGATAAAAATAAAATAATTGATTCTTGTAAACAACATGCAATCTTTTTTTCTTCTAAAAATATTATATCAATAGATCAAACAAAATGTAATGGTTGTAAGGATTGTATAAAACAGTTTCCAAATTCAGGAATTATTTTTAAAAACAATAAGGCATATATTTGTGATCTTTGTTCAAATCAATCATTTAATATGTATTGTTATAAAAATAATAAAGATATTTTTGAATTAGTTGAAGATATTGAATCTTTTTCTAAACAAGATATTTATAATAAATATTTAGGTTACCAAATAAAACAAAATTATAAAATTCAAAGGAACTTGTCAAAAAAAGTTACAGTTGATACAAATAATGTTAAAAGATATATTTTAAATCATCCAATTCTTTCATTACAGGAGATAGATATTATAAATAATGTTTTAGATTCATATAAACAAAAACCAAATATTCAAGATTATATAAAAGAAAGTGAAGGTGTTAAAATTAAGGAGGAACTAGAATCTGAATTAATTGATTTTTGTTATGTTAATAATTTAGAACTAGATGATGATCAATTCAATTATATTTTAGATGTTATTTTTGCTAATCTTTATAATTATGGTCCATTAAGTGAATTATTAGATGACGATTCATTAGAAGAAATATCTGTGATTGGTATAAATAAACCTATTTATGTTTATTCACGATTATATGGTTGGCTAGAAACAAATTTAGAGTATGTTTCTAGTGATATTTTAAAGGATTTAATTAATAAAATATCTTGGCATTCAAATAAATATATTACATTAAAAAATCCATTATTAAATACTACTTTAAAAGACAATTCTAGATTAAATGCTATTGTAAATCCAATTACAGAAACCCCTTGTTTAACCATAAGAAAATTTACACAAAAACCATTTACTATTAAAGATTTATTGGAATTTAATACAATATCATTGGATGCCTTATGTTTTCTCTATTTAGTATTTTTAACAGATTCAAATGTTTTTGTTGTTGGGAATACTGGTTCTGGGAAAACAACAACTCTTAATACTCTTCTTTCTTTTATTCCTCCTTTTGAAAGATTTGTTATAGTTGAAGAAGTTAGAGAAATAAATATTTCTCAAGAACATAAGGTGTGTATGCTTGTAAATGAAGATTTAAATATAAACATGGAAGATTTAGTAATAAATACATTAAGAATGAGACCTGATAGAGTTATAATTGGAGAGGTGAGGGCAAAAGAAGAAGCAAAAGCCTTAATTGAATCTATGTTATGTGGTCAAGCAAAAGGCACATATACTACCTTTCATGCACAATCAGCAATGGAAGCTCTTTTAAGATTGAAATCATATGGAATAATGCCTTGTGATTTAGGTGTTGTTGATTTAATTATTACACAAAAGAGATATAATAAATATACAAAAGGGAAAATTTCAGATTTAAGAAATGTTACTGAAATTTGTGAGGTTGTTTATGAAGACAACAAATTATCCTTAAACAAACTTTTTGAATTTGATAATAACAAAGAGCTTTTAAAAAAAATAAGTTCTCCAAAAAAATTATTGCATAAATTTCAAGTTTCTTTTGGTATTAATTCTCAAAAAGATTTAGATATATTATTAACTAAAATAAAAAAGCAATTTCAAAATATTTTAAATGATTTTAATCCAGATTTTACAAAAATTAACATACAAAATTTTTTAGATAAGCATATTGCTAAAAATAGATAAAAATAGAATAACAAAAACAAAATAAATTGGCTAAATTGGGCATATTATGGGAAATATTTTTACAAAAAAATTGTTAATTACTTTTTTTGTATTAGTTGCATTTATTGTTCTTATATATTTTCTTTTAATTTATAATGTTTCAGAAATTTCTGTAAATTATTTATTATGGGCAATAGTTTTTTCTTTTATAATCTTTTTTTCAATACATTTATTTCTTATAAAAATAAATTTGCAAAATTATAAACGAAAAATTAATTATGAACTTCCATTTTTTCTTAATAATCTTGCAAATGATTTGGAGCGGAATATTCCATTTAAACTTTCTCTTCAGAACAGAATTGATGAGTCATTGTTAGGTACAAAAATAAAACAAGCATTGTTTATGGTTGACAATTTAGGGTATACCCTAGAGGAATCCTTACTTCTGGTTTCTAAAGATAATTTTGAGCTTCAAACTATTTTTTATCAATTAACAGATATTATGCAATCAGGTACTAAAAACAAACATTTAGTTTTGCGCACTTTGTCTGATTCATTAGTTGAAAAGCAATCAAATGATATAAAAAAATATTCTTCAAAACTAAATATGATCTCTTTAATTTACGTTGTTGTTTCTGCAATTGTTCCTGCATTGTTTTTAATGTTTTTATTGGTTGGAAGTAATTTTTTGGAAATATCATTTGCACCAATTACAATTATTTTAGTTACCGTTGTATTATTTCCATTAATTGATATGTTTTTATTATTATACATGAAAGCAAATGCTCCTTAATGAAAAGAAAAATGAAAAAAAGAGGATTTATGAAAAATATATTTGGTGTTGAGTTAAGTAGTTTATTTATCTTAAGTTTAGTTGTTTTGAACATTTCTCTTTTAATATTAAATATTTTCATATTTAATTTGGATGTGCTTTTGTTTATTGGTATTTTAATGGTTTTAGACATATTACTTTTATTTTTTAAAAAACTATACATTAATTATTCTTTTTCAAAACAAAAGAAAGAATTAGAAGATGGATTGGTTGATGAGCTTTTAAGATTAACAAGTTTACCAAAAAGTAATGATTTAAAATTAATTCTTGCAAAATTAGAATCTTCTAAAAATCAAATTATTTCAAAAGAATTTAAAGAAATTAATCTTAAAATAAAAAAAGGGCATAACCCAAAAGATGTATTTAATTTATTAAAAGAGAAGTATAATTCTGATGTTTTAAACAGATTTTTAGATTTAATTATTTTAAATACAACAACAGGGACTGTTTCTGTTTCTGACTATAAAAATATTGCATCTAATTTTTTAAAAACAAAACTTTTATTGGATGAAAGAAATACATTGTTATTGACCCAAAAATACACAATTATTATTGCTGGTGGTATTTTGGTACCTGGTATTTTAGGTGTTGTAATTTCTTTAGTTAAAAAATTAGGAACATCTCTTAGTTTGGAGGCAATAGGTATTTCTAATAGTTTATCATTATATCTAATAAGTTATTGGTGTTCTATTATTTATATTATAGAATATGTGATAATTTCTTCTTTCTATATTTCATTAATTGAACAAAACTCAAAAAAAACAGTTGTTTATCTTTCTTTTTTATTACCCGCAAGTTTTTTAATATTTTTTGCAGGAAGATTTATAGTGTGATTTGTGTTTTTTAATTAAAATGCAAATTTATTTTGCAAAAAAAAGAATTGAAATGATTTCAGAAATATTTACATTTTTAGCAAATTTGTTTATGCAATTAGGATATTTTGGAATATTTATATTAATGACTTTAGAAAGTTCATTTATTCCATTTTCTTCAGAAATAGTAATGATCCCTGCAGGAATTTTAGCAGCTACAGGTAAATTAAATCTTTGGTTTGCTGTTTTTTGTGGAGTGTTAGGTTCTTTAGCTGGTGCATTAATTAATTATATTATTGGAAAATATTTAGGTAGAAATTATTTATTAAAACACCACAAATTATTTTTTTTAAAAGAAAAACATCTTATTAAAACAGAATCTTTTTTTAAAAAATATGGAAATTTAGCAACATTTTTTGGAAGATTAGTTCCTGTTGTTAGACAATATATTTCCCTTCCTGCAGGTTTTGCAAACATGAAGTTAGTCCCTTTTATTATTTATACATGTTTAGGTGCATTTATCTGGGTTTTATTTCTTGCATTAATTGGATTTTATATTGGTGATCAATTATTAATTAAAGGGATTTTAAATATTTATAATCTTATAATTATTGGAATTATTGTTATTGGTGTGATTTTCTTTGTAATTTGGTATCTTAAGAAAAAAAAGAATAATTAAAAAAGGTTTTGGAGTATATATTTTATAGTTTATTAACTAAAATGCCCTAGTGGTCCAGCGGTTAAGATACAACCCTGTCAAGGTTGTGATACGGGTCCGACTCCCGTCTAGGGCGTTTACTTTTTTTGTTTAACTTTTTTTTATAAAAAACATGATTTCTTGGGCATTCAAAGCAAGCTTTTTAATTAATTGCAATTAAATATCTTTAAATATATTTGCAATCCTTATGATATATAATGCAGAGGTGGCGGAGTGGTCAAACGCGTCAGCCTGCTAAGCTGAAGTCTTACGACTACATGGGTTCGAATCCCATCCTCTGCGTTTGTTATAAATTATTTTATTTTTTTAAGAAAGGAGTTGATTATTTATGTGTGCAAATGTTATTAAAAATAAATATTATGATAATATTGGTTTGTGTTCTCCAACTATTTTGTTGCCTAATAAAACAGTTGATTATACAAAATGGTCAGTAATTGCAGTTGATCAATATACCTCTGATCTAGGATATTGGGAATCTGTTAAAACAATTGTTGGTAATTCCCCATCTACTTTCCACATAGTTTTTCCAGAAATTTATTTAGATACTCCAGATAAAGATGAAAGAATTAAAAATATAGTTAAAACAATGAATGATTATTTATCTTCTAATTTGTTTGATGAATATAATGGTTTTATTTATGTTGAAAGAAAATTAAATAATGGAAAGATAAGAAAAGGATTAGTTGTTGCTTTAGATTTAGAACAATATGATTTTAATAAAGGTTCAAAAACATTAATTAGAGCAACAGAAGGTACTATTTTAGAAAGATTACCACCAAGAATAGCTATTAGAAAAGATGCACCATTAGAATGCCCACATATAATGGTATTAATTGATGATCCAAAAGGAAAAGTTATTGATTTTTTAGAAACAAAAAAAGAAGATATGCAAAAATTATATGATTTTGAATTAATGATGAATGGAGGGCATTTACAAGGATATCTAGTTAAACCAAGTTTAGAAAAAAAAATTGTGAAAAATTTACAAAAATTAGCCTCTCCTGAAAGACTTATAAAAAAATATAAATTACCATCTTCTGATTTTCCAATTCTTTTATATGCAATGGGTGATGGGAATCATTCATTAGCAACTGCAAAAGCAATTTGGGAAGATGTAAAAGATAATGCAATAGATAAACAAGCAATTATGCAAGATCCAAGAAGATATGCACTTGTGGAATTAGTAAACATACATGATGAGTCATTAGACTTTGAAGCAATACATCGTGTTTTATTTAATTTAAATAAAGATATTGTTAAAGAAATGAAAACATATTTTGGAGATTCATTTAGATTACAAAAAAATATATCAAAAGAACAAATGATTGAAAAAGTAAAAAAAGATAAACAAAAAACAAAACATTTGATTGGTTTTATTAATGAAAAGGGATTTAATTTAATTAAAATTAAAAATCCAAAATCAAGTTTACCAGTTGGCACATTACAAGATTTTTTAGATCAGTTTATAAGCAATAAATTTGCAGAAAAAATTGATTATGTCCATGGTGATGATACAGTTATTTCATTATCAGCAAAACAAAATAATTGTGGATTTTATTTGCCACCAATCTCTAAAAAACAATTTTTTAAAAGTGTAATTTTAGATGGTGCACTTCCAAGAAAAACCTTTTCAATGGGTGAAGCTAATGATAAAAGGTTTTATATGGAATGTAGAAAGATAAAAAATTAATTTTTTTAATTATTTTTTTATTTAAAATAAATATCTTGTTTAAAAGAATTAAAAAAAAAGGTGAAAATATGAGTGAAACAATAACTAATTTAACAAAAGCATTTATTGGGGAATCAATGGCAAGAAATAGATACACTTTTTATGCAAAGATTGCCCAAAAAGAAGGTTATGAGCAAATCTCTAATATTTTTTTGGAAACTGCAGAACAGGAAAGGGAGCATGCAAGTAATCTATTTAAATTGATTAATGAATTGAAACAGAAAGAAAATAAAAAAATAACTTCTATAAATGTAGAAACAGAAGCAAATGTAGT
This sequence comes from archaeon, assembly GCA_035357435.1. Lineage (GTDB taxonomy): Archaea > Iainarchaeota > Iainarchaeia > Iainarchaeales > CSSED10-239 > DAOPNM01. Next base: position 8,479 of record DAOPNM010000012.1, read on the forward strand.
TTATGGAGATACGCAAGAGAATCTTAAAGCAGCTATTGATGGAGAACACTATGAAAATTCTTCAATGTATCCTTCATTTGCAGATGTTGCTGAAAAAGAAGGTTATCAAGCCATAGCTAACAAATTGAGAGCGATTGCAATTGCAGAAAAACATCATGAAGAAAGATATCTAAAGTTATTAAAGGAAATATCTAATGATACAGTTTTCAAAAAAACAAATAAAGTTTATTGGGTATGTCTAAAATGTGGATATATGGAAGAAGGCACAACCCCTCCAAAAGAATGTCCATCATGCGGCCATGCTTATTCTTTTTTCCAAGTTAAATGTGAAAATTATTAAAGGAGATGATTATATGACAAAAGTAGGAGAAGTATATCGTTGTAAGATTTGTGGTAATTTAGTTGAAGTAAAAGAATCAGGAGCTGGTACATTAGTTTGTTGTGGCCAACCTATGGTTCTTGAAAAAGAAAAGAAAAAGAAAAAATAATTTTTCTTTTTTTTTTATTTTTTATTTTTTTTAACAGGATAATTTTATGGATTCACTAATTTCTAAAATAAATGCTTTAAAAAAATCAGAAATTTCTAAACAAATTCATAAAAGATATAATCAATTTCTTAATTTTAAAAAAACAAACCACAATTTATTTTCTGAACTTTGCTTTTGTATTTTAACTGCAAACTATAATGCAGAAAAAGCAATTGTTATCCAAAATAGTTTAAAAAAAGATTTTATTTATCTTTCAGAATCTCAATTAGTAAATGCATTAAAAAAATATGGGTATAGATATCCAAATGTCCGTGCAAAATATATTGTATATAACAGAAAATACTTTTTTGATCTTAAAAATGTTTTAAAAAAATATTCTGGAGATGACTTGCGAAAATGGTTTGTTGAAAATATAAAAGGATATGGTTATAAAGAAGCAAGTCATTTTTTAAGAAATATTGGATATGAAGATTATGCAATTATTGATTTTCATATAGTTGATTTACTTATAAAAGAAAACATTATAAAAAAACCAAAAACGTTAACACCCAAGATATATTTGCAAATTGAAAAAAAATTATATAAGTTAGGAAAAAAATTAAACCTTTCTTTAGGAGAACTAGATTTGTATTTATGGTACCTTGAAACAGGAAAGATTTTGAAGTAGTTTATACAATCTATTTTTAAATGTTTTATACTATTTATTTTTTAAGTTAATATAGCTATAAATAAAACTATATCAATTGTGGTTTTAAATGATGATTCCTGAAAAAATATTTTTTACAAAAGGTGTTGGTGTACACAAAGATAAGTTAGCTTCCTTTGAGGCAGCATTAAGAAATGCAGGTATTGAGCAATGTAATCTTGTTTATGTTTCTAGTATTCTACCTCCTGATTGCAAAATTATTTCAAAAGAAGCAGGTCTTAAACTTCTTATGCCTGGTCAAATAACATATTGTGTTATGGCAAGAAATGAAACAAATGAACCAAACAGGTTAGTTTCTGCAGCAATTGGTGTGGCAAACATTACTGATAAAGACAAATATGGGTACTTATCAGAGCATCATACTTTTGGAGAAACAGCAAAGGTTAGTGGGGAGTATGCTGAAGATTTAGCAGCAACTATGTTAGCAACAACATTAGGTATTTCTTTTGATCCTAATATTGCTTGGGATGAAAGAAAACAAATTTATAAAACAAGTACTTATAAATTTAAGACAAGGAATATTGTTCAATCTGCACAAGGAAATAAAAATGGGCAATGGACAACTGTAATTGCTGCAGCAGTTTTTATTTAATTTCTATATTTTAAAAACATTATATTTTTGGCAAACATTATTTAAATTGGAAATATATTTGTGAAAAAATATAAACAAAATTGGTTGTTGAAAGGATTCACAAGAAATATTCTTCTTTTAGGTTTAATATCTTTATTTACGGATTTAGGTTCACAAATGGTTTTTCCCCTTCTTCCATTATTTTTAACAACAGTTATTGGTGCAAGTGCTAGTGTTGTTGGATTAATAGAAGGTGCCGCAACAACTACAGCAGCATTATTTCAAGTAATTTCTGGTTATCTTTCGGATAAATTTAAAAAAAGAAAACCATTTGTTGTTTTTGGATATTCATTATCATCAATTGCAAAACCCTTTTTTGCATTTGCAAAGAAATGGCCATCAGTATTAATCACAAGAATTTTTGAAAGAATAGGCAAAGGGATAAGAGATGCTCCACGAGATGCATTAATTGCAGAAACAACACCTAAAACAATACGAGGAAAAACATATGGTATAAGAAGTGCAATGGATGGTATTGGATCTGTTCTTGGAATTCTATTATCAATTATTTTATTACCAATTTTTGGTTATAAAAAAGTTTTTTTGTTTACAATTATTCCAGGGATTATAACTATTTTTTTAGTGTTATTAATTAGAGAAAAACCAATAAAATATTCTACAGATTTAAAACAAAAACAAAAATCATATAAAATTAAATTTTCTTTTAAAAAACTACCACTTAATTTAAAATTATTTATTATTGTTGGTGGTATTTTTGCCTTAGGTCAATTTGGTGCTGCATTTTTTTTGTTAAAAGCAAAAAGTGTTGGATTAACTGATTCTGTTGCTTTATGGTTATATTTATCTTATTTTATTGCATATGTTTTATTTTCTATCCCTGCAGGATCTCTTTCTGATAAATTTGGAAGGCATTCAATTTTAATAATTGGATTTTTATTATTTGGAATAAGTTGTTTTGGTTTAATTTATTCAAATACATTTATTTCTTTATTAATTTTTTTTATACTATATGGTATTTCTTTTGCAATTACAGATACTTGTCAAAGAGCATATGTTGTTGATTTGGCACCAACTTCATTAAAGGCAACAGCACTTGGCACATTTAATATGGTTGTTGGATTAGTTGCTCTTCCAGGGGGGTATATTGCAGGGCATTTATGGGATAAAATATCTCCTCAAACTACATTTATTTATGGAATAATTTTAACGATTATTTCTGTAATTCTTTTTATGTTAATTAAAAAAAAGAAATAATGAATTTTTA
>DAOPNM010000012.1:11628-15675 GCA_035357435.1 archaeon
AATGAATTTTTATATTCCTTAACATAAAAAGGGATATCTTTTAATATATATTTATTCTTAAATTATATATTGTCAGTTATAAAAAAAATTGCAGGGGTTCCCGAGCGGCCAAAGGGGCGAGACTCAAGATCTCGTGCTTAGTGCTTCACAGGTTCGAATCCTGTCCCCTGCATAGTCTATTATTTTTTTAAAAAAATTTAATAAAAAAGATTATACAATAATAATATGAAAAAGTGAAAAATATGGCATTAAAAAAAAATAATTCAAAAACTATTCCTATAGTTGATGAATGCAAAAATATTTTAACAACAAAAAAAATATTAAATGCAGACATAGATTTTATTTATGAAATACCTGAAGCAAAATTTGTTTTTCCTGAAAACTCTATAATTTTTAAAATTATTCCAGAAATCTATAAAAAAATAGGTGCTGACATAAAAAATATACCAAATACAATAACTAACAAAAATAATGATTTTGAATTAAGTTTATTGTCTTGTGCTATAAATAAATTAGACAAACAAGATCAATATATATTAAAATATAAATTAAAGATTAAAAATCACATGAAACAATATATTGTGCATTATTATGTTAATTATAATCAAAATATTAATTTTTTTTTAAAACCATTTATTGATAATATTTTTTTAAAATATAATTTATATAAACTTCCACCATATTATATTTTCCAAGATAAAAAAAATAAAATTAATATTGCATTATATGACAATTATTCTTTATTTATCCCATTTTTGGAATTATACAATTCAAAAAAGATTAATCGTGGAGAATATAATCACTACAGATATAAGCTAGACAAAATGAATAAAAAATTTGCAAAATATCTTCAAAAAGAGGAAATGGAAAAACATGTTGCAAAACAGTTTAGAAGAACCAGCATTTTTGAGGTTTTTTCTCTAAACAATTTGTATAAAGACCCAATCACACAGATGTATATTTATATATTTTAATTTTTTTAAAAAACATCAATTTTAGGACACAAGAATTAAATATTGTTAACTTGTTTAACCCTAATGGTTAATGTGTTAGACAAAAAATGATTTAAATAAAAAAAATAAAATTATTTGATTTTTTTTGTTTTTATTTCATCAAGAAGTTCATTAATAAATTCTTGTATTTGTTTTTCACCAATAATATGATTATCTCTTGTTCTTACATTTATGGTATTATTTTGAATTTCTTTGTCCCCAACAACAATAATATAATTTATTTTTTGTAGTTCTGCATTTCTTATTTTTTTATCTAATGTTTGTGGATCTATATTTATTTCAACTCTTAATCCATTTGAACGCATTATTTCTTGAACTTTTTTAGAATATTCATTATGTCTATCTGCTATTGGTAAAATAATTGCTTGCACTGGTGAAATCCATAATGGTAATTTTCCTTCAAAATTTTCAATTAATATACCCATAAATCTTTCTACACTTCCAATGATCGCCCTATGTATCATTACTGGTCTTTGTTTTTGATCATTTTTATCAATATATGTTAAATCAAATTTCTCAGGCATTTGGAAATCTAACTGAACTGTTCCACATTGCCAGGTTCTTCCAATACAATCTGTTAAATGAAAGTCAATTTTAGGTCCATAAAATGCACCTTCTCCTGGTAAAATTTTATAATCTATATTCATCTCATTTAAAACTTCTTTTAAAGTATTTTCTGCAATCTCCCAAAGTTTTGGATCACCCATTGCTTTTTCAGGTTTTGTAGATAATTCTACCTGATATTTAAAACCAAATGTTGAATATACTTCATCAACAAAATCAATTATATCTTTAATTTCATCTTTCATTTGATCAGGTGTACAAAAAATGTGTGCATCATCTTGTGTAAAGCATCTTACTCTGAATAATCCAGAAAGAACCCCTGACAATTCATGTCTATGTACTAATCCAAATTCTCCAGCTCTTACTGGAAGATCTTTATAAGAATATTGTTTAGTTTTATAAATTAAAATATTTCCTGGACAATTCATTGGTTTTACTGCGTGTTCTTGGTCATCTATTTTTACAAAATACATGTTATCTTTATAATGATCCCAATGTCCAGATCTTAACCAAAGTTCTTTATTTAAAATCATTGGTGTTTTGTTTATTTCATAGTTTCTTTTAATCATTATTTGTGATATAAATTCAACAAGTGTATTATATATAATTGTGCCATTATTATGGAAAAATGGCATACCTGGTGCTTCATCATGGAAACTAAATAAATCTAATTCTCTACCTATTTTTCTATGGTCTCTTTTTGCAGCTTCTTCTATTTTTGTAAGATATTCTTTTAGTTCTTGTTTTTCTGGAAATGAAATTCCATAAATTCTTTGTAATTGTGGATTTTTTGTATCTCCTTTCCAATAAGCCCCTGATGTTTTAAGAAGTTTAAGTGCTTTAATTTTACCTGTACTTGGAACATGTGGTCCTTTGCATAATTCATACCAATCTCCAAGTTTATAAAAAGAAATTTTTTGATTTTCTTTTTGCAAGTCATTAATTAATTCTAATTTGTATTTTTCATTTATTAAAATTTTTTTAGCTTCTTCATAATTTATTTCTATTTTTTCAAATGTAAGGTCTTCTTTTATAATTTTCTCTATTTCTTTTTCTATATTTTCTAAATCTTCTGGTTTAAAAGGAGTTTTTACATCAAAATCATAATAAAATCCTTCTGCAATAGCAGGGCCTATGCCTAATTTAACATCTGGATATAATCTTTTTACAGCTAAAGCAAGAACATGTGATGATGAATGCCAAAAGATTTGTTTACCTTCTGGATCTTTAAAAGTAATTACTTGAAAATTACAATCTTTTGTGATTGGTGTAGAAATATCTTTTAGTTCATCATTTATTTTAACAGCTAATGCTGCTTTAAATAAACCTTCACCAATTTCTTGTTTTATAACATCTTTTGCAGATATTCCTGATTCAATTTCTTTAATTGTTCCATCAGGGAATGTTATTTTTATTTTTTTTTGTTCCATTTATATTCATTATTTTTATTTTATTAATGATTGTTTTTATTTTATTAATGATTGCTACTAATAAATAAAGAATGTAAGAATTTAAATAGATTTTGCTTTTTCATGTGTTGTTATATTTATAAGGTTACAGCCTCTCTATTTTTTTAAAAATACATAATGTTAATTTAAGAACAGATGTTTCAAAAATTATACAAAAGCTCTATTTTTTTAAAAATACATAATGTTAATTTAAGAAAATATTACGCTTATTTTTTAAATTAAGCTATAAAATACACTTTTTTAAAACACTGACGTGTGTTATGTGATGTGTTTAAATAAATATAGCTAATTAGGGTATTAAAAATAATTAACAAAAAGTGCCTGCTTGCATTAAAAGACAAAGAAATAAATAGTAACAATAGTATTGTTTTAATTAAAAATTAAAAAATGTGATAGGCATCTATTAGTCGAAAAACAGAATTGTAAATTATTTTGCTTTATATAGTCTCACATCCGTTAACCCAATAAGCATTGAGTTTTTAGTTTACTGCTGCTTCCTTCCGGACCTCACAGGGTTCCCTAAAAACACAATCTTACTGGACGAATGGTCAGCAACTATATAAAGAATAATTTGCCTCTTGTTTCCCTTCTAATAGACATCACCCTGGCATATGCAGATTTCCAGTCTAGGGGACTGCAAACCCCCCGGCTAGCCTATCACAATATAATTAATTATCCAACCACTTTTAAACATATTGTTTTTGATTTTTATTTTTAAGAGTAAGTTTGTTAATATAAAAAGCATTTATTTAAAAACCTTTTGATCCATATAATATAGAAAATTGGAATAAAGTGTATTATTTCAATTTATTTTTAAAAGAAGTGTAAATTTTACTTTTTTTAAAAGAATTTACATAAAAAATATTTAAAATATGAGGTGGTCCTTGTGAAATCAATAGTAGAAAATGCTACAAATATGAATAATAATGCAGCAAAAGAATATAAAAAATCAGATGAAGAATTTGCAGCACCAAAGATAATGGTAGTTGGTGTAGGTGGTG
>DAOPNM010000013.1:0-14349 GCA_035357435.1 archaeon
CCAAAGTTTTTGATTGAGGTATTATCAATAATTGTTACGTGTTTATTGTTTGTTAGTACCATTCCTTTTTTAAGAACACTAGAATTATTAAGAAATTGGTCTGCTTCACAGGCATGTCCAATTGCTTCATGTGCGAGCAATCCAACAGTATCTGGGTCTAATATTGCACATGCATTGTTTATTGCAGGGCATGGTTTTGAAAATAAAAGTTCTTCTAATTTTTGTTTGTTGTTATTAATTATTTCTTTTTTTTTATAATAATCTATTAACTCTAAGCCTCCAACATTTCCAAACCTTTCATAAGAGCTTTCTATATTTTTGTTTCTTTTACCAGTAATCCATGAATAAAAAAAATAATTTGGTTTTTCTTCATAAATAAAAGAATATGGGTTTACAAAATAGTTTTCTGAATAGTTTTCTTGTATTCTTGTTTCTAGTTGTAATATTTTAACAATGTTATTGTTTTGTTTTTTTATTAATGCATTTTTATTTATTTCTACAAGTTCTTTTGTTTTTTCTTCTATTGAAATGGTTTCAAATTTTTTGTGTTTGAATTTTATTTTATCTTTGTTTTCTGCAACATTTTTATATTCTGTTTTTTTATTTAATTTTTGTGAATTGTTTATACATGTGTCAATAATATTTTTATAATTTTCTAAATTTGTTGTAGAACAAAATCCTAATTTTTTATTTTTTATAGTTCTTATCCCTATACCAATTAGTATGTTTTGGTTAATATCTTTTGTTTGTGTTTTATCTATATTTATTGATAGATTATTTATTTTTTGTAATCTTATGTCATAATAGTTTAATTTTTTTGTTTCTAAATAATTTTTTATTTTATCTAAGTAGTTTTCCACATTTAGTGTGTTTTGGTTTAAATTTTTGTTTTGTGTCATTTATATCATCACAATTATATATGTTAATCAATTTTAAAAATATATCTTATTATATTTATTTACAAAAAATGGTTAAAAAAATAAATATGCCTGCAAAAAAAAATAAGACTATTAAAGAGAAAACAGTAGATGCACTTAATGACATACAGAATATAAAATATAAATTTAGTGGTTCTTTACTTTATTTTAAAAAAAACAATTTACCTCATAAAATATATTATTGGTTAATTGATCATCCTTTTTTTTATAAACAGAAAAGTAGACTAAAATATGTTGCCGTTTCACTTGTTGGTGTTATTGTTAATACGATTATGTTAGTGGTTTTAACTTCTATATTAAAAATTAATTATTTGTTTTCTGCAACATTAACAGAAGTGACATCTATTATTTATACATTTTTTTTAAATAAAAAATATACATTTAATTTGCACACAAAAAATTTTAAACAAAATATTGGTTTGTTTGTTTCTTATTTTTGTGTATGTTTATTAGCATTAGGCATAATTCTTTTGACAATGTATATTTTTGTTGAAAAAGTTGGTATTTTTTATTTATTTGCTTGGGTTTTAGCTGGTGTAATTAATTTTTTTACAATTTACCCCTTACAAACATTTCTTTTTAAATCAAAGATTTTTCCTTGGAATAAATGAAATATTCAATAGGTTTTAATAAGTTTTGTAGTGTATATAAATTAATTAAAAAAGAAGTTTTATGATAAAATTATCTGAAAAAGACATTGGTAACTTAATAGAGGTTACAAAAAAAAAAGGAAATCAAGATGTAGTCTATAAGGGATACCTTATAGAGTTTACAGATTCTTTTCTTAAGTTGAAACTTTTTGATATTGGGTATAATATAGGTATTAATATTGATTCTTTAACAACAATAGCACGCTTAGATGAAAAAATTGTTTTGGGGAAGCCACCATCTTTAGATATTAAGTCTAACCCATCTCTCCCAACTATTACATATATTGGAACCGGGGGAACAATAGGTACACATGTCGATTATGTTACTGGTGGGGTTTATATGTGCAGAACACCCCAAGAAATACTTGCTACAACGCCAGAGCTTGCAAATATTGTGAATATTAAAAAAATAGAGTCTCCTATAATAAAACCTAGTGAAGATTTGGGTTTTCTTGATTGGAAGATTATTTCTGAAAAAGTTTATGATTCTTTAGTTGATGATTCCATTAATGGAATAATTATTACCCATGGGACAGATTTTCTTGCATATACAGGGACTGCACTTTCGTTTATGATAGAAAATGTTAATAAACCAGTTCTTTTAGTTGGTGCTCAAAGATCTCCTGATAGGGCAAGTTTTGATGGTGCCTTAAATTTAATTTGTGCTGCACAGTTTGTTAAAGAAAACATTCCTGGTGTTTTTCTTGTTATGCATGGTTCTATTAATGATGATTATTGTTATGTATTAAATGCCACAAAAGCAAAAAAGTTTCACACTTCTAGAAGAGATACTTTTCAACCAGTTAATGATGTGCCTATTGCAAGGGTTTATTCTGATGGTAAAATAGAATATATTAAAAATAAAGAATTATTACAAATGCTTCCAAAAAATAAACCAATTTTAAAAAATGAGATCAGTGATAAGGTTGGGATTTTAAAAGTTTATCCAGATTCAGATCCAAGTATAATTGATTGGTATATAGAAAAAAAATACAAAGGTTTAATTATAGAAGGCACCGGCTTAGGGCATGTCCCTACAAAATATGATAGAGATAAAAATTGTTTTTTAGAAAAAAGTTGGATTCCTTTTCTTAAAAAAGCAAATGACAATGGAATTATTTTGATTATGTGTTCTCAATCCATTTTTGGAAGAGTAAATAATTTAGTTTATGCAAATTTAAGATTTGCATCTGAAGCAGGCGTTGAGTATTTAGATCAACACGATATGCTTCCAGAAACAGCATATATTAAATTGTCAATTGCATTGTCAAGATTTAGTGAAAAAGATGACATATTAAATTATATGAAAAGCAATGTTTCTGGTGAAATTTCTAATAAAGAAACACCAGAGTCATTTAATTTTGTTTTTTGATTAGTTATTATTTTTGATGATGGTTATGAAGAAGATAGATATAAATGATTTAGATTATAATAAATTAGGTTTAGAAGTTGGTTTAGAAATACATCAACAATTAGATACTTCTAAACTTTTTTGTAGATGCCCTTCTAAATTAGTAAAGGATGAAACAATTAAACCTGACAAGGTTATTAAAAGAAAATTACGAGCCGTAACTTCAGAAACAGGTGAATTAGATGTTACTGCAAAAATGGAAGAATTGAAATCAAAAACCTTTGTTTATTATTTTTATAATTATAGTGATTGTTTAGTTGAAATTGATTGTCAACCACCATATCCATTGAATCAAGAGGCATTAAAGATTTCTATTATTCTTTCAAAATTAACAAATTCTGTTTTGCTTGATAAATCTTATGTTATGAGAAAGCAGGTAGTAGATGGTTCAAATGTGTGTGGTTTTCAAAGAACTATGTTGGTTTCTACAAATGGGTATTTAAATTTTGATTTTGGGCGAGTTCGTGTTCCATATTTGTTTTTAGAGGAAGATGCTGCAAGGGCAATTGAAAGAAAAGAAGATGAGGTTATTTATTCTTTAGACAGATTAGGTATACCATTAATTGAAATGGTTGTTTGGCATGATATACATACGCCTGAAGATGCAAAAGCTGTCGCATTATTTCTTGGACAGTTGTTTCGTCTTACCGGTAAAGCAAAAAGAGGCCTTGGTTCAATAAGGCAAGATCTTAATATATCAATAAAAGAAGGGGCAAGAGCAGAGATAAAAGGCACCCAGGATTTAGAGTTGATCCCAGAAATTGTAAAAAGAGAGGCGTTAAGGCAAATTAATCTTTTAGAAGTTAAAAATGAATTAATTTCTCGTGGTGTAACTAAAATAATTTTAAATGAAGTAGATGTTTCGAATGTTTTTTTAGATACACAATCTAAGATTGTAAAAGAAGCATTAGTTTCTGGAAAAAAAGCATATGCTTTTTGTTTAAATAACTTTAAAGATATTCTTGGTTTTGAGATACAACCAGGGAGAAGAATAGGCACTGAGCTTGCAAATTATTTGAAAGTATATACTCCTTTAAAAGGTCTTTTCCATTTAGATGAACTTCCAAATTATGGGGTTACACAGGAAAATGTTTTAGATATTAAACGGATATTAAATATTGGTTCAAATGATTCATTTATACTTTTATTATGTCACTCAAATATAATTTCTTTTGTAAAATCAATTTTAGAAAAAAGAATAAATGGTTTATTAGATGGTGTTCCTAAAGAAACAAGAGTAATTACACCCGATGGAAATAGTGAGTATCAAAGACCAATTTCAGGGAGAGCAAGAATGTATCCTGAAACCGATTTAGATTGTATTGAATTTACACAAGAATTTATAACAGAATCTTTAAATGATATGCCTTTGTCTTTAGAAGAAAGAGAAAATGTTTATATAAATAATTTTAAGTTGTCTAAGCAGTTAACAAAGAAAATGGTATTAAGTAATTATGCCCCACTTTTTGAAAATATTTTAAAACAGAACCCTTCACTTTCTCCAACAAGTGTTTGTGTTTTTTTATTGGAAGATTTAACAAAATTATCTCGTGCAAGTTTAATTAATGTAGATGATATTGAAGACAACAAATTTTTTGAGTTTTTTTCATATAATGATTTTAATAAGATTCCTAAATCAAAGTTGTTAGATTTGTTTGTTTATTTTATAAAAAATAATGTTTCTATGTCACAAGCAGTTAATGATTTAAATCTATTAACCAGTGACAATATAAATTTGCAAGAAATTATAAAACAAACAATTTTAGAAAACAAGATAAAGGTTCTTCAACAAAGAGAAAGAGCACAAGGGTTAATAATGGGGCAGGTTATGCTAAAAACAAAAGGAGCAATTTCTGGGAATATTGTTTCTCAAGAGGTTATTAAGGAGTTGACTAATTTTTTAAAAAATAACTAATTAAGTTTTGTTTATGTTTTTATATTTTTGTTAAATTTACAAATTTTTTTAAAAAAATACCTTTTTAAATATAATTATCTATATTATATTATACTGTTTATTTTAAAATAATTAAGATGAGATAATGGAGTAGGATAATATATGAATATATTTAATTTATTTCGTACAAAACATGAATCAATTATTGAAATTGATGCAAATACAATGAAAGAAGTTTCTAAATTACAGAATATGAAACCACAGGTTCTTAGAGATTATAGAAATAAACCAATTGATTGGTTAATTAATCACTTACAATCAATCCAAGATGTTGTTGAAGGAAAAACTCTTGGTACAAAACAACAAAGTTCTTTTTATTTGGATGGAAAGAAAGTTTTTAAGAATGAGACAACACGTGCAATCTTTAATGATTTATTTGATAACTATAATGCCTATTATTATGCTTTAAAAAGATATATAAGTGTCAGAAAACAATTAGAAGATGTTAATAAACTTAAAGAAGAAGAGTTTTTAGCTGCAGGTAGAGAAAAGGAAATTTTAGAAGAGTGTCAATCATTAGAGAGACAGTTAAATACCTATGCTAATAATATAACAAATTTAAAAATAAGATTAAGACAAGCCGTTTATGGTTAAATCTTTTTTCTTTTTACTTTTTTAATTGTTTATGGTTTTGTAGAGAAACATTAATTATTGATATTGTATTTTTGTTTTTTTTGTTTTATTATTTTTAATAAAATAGTTATTTTTTACTTTATTATTTTTGTCTTAAAAAATTTAAATAAAAAAATATGTATAATTCAATAATTGATATTATTTTAGGAAGTAGAACAATTGTCTTTCAAGAGAAGTTTACAAATAATGTTGAGTGGAATAGAAAAATAATTGGTCCTAAAAACAATCCTGCTGTTTTGATTTTTTTAGGTAGAAACGTGGATTTTAATACCCATTCTGCAATTTATAAAAAATTTAAGAATAAAACAAAAATTATTTATAAATTGCCAAATAAATTAATTTCAGAAGATATTGATCTGTCTAAAAAGTTAATTAATGAAATAGTTGATGATGTTCAAAATATTATTAAAGAATATGATGTTGTTTGGTGTTATGGCTTAAGTTTAGGATGTTTACTTGCAACATATGTTTCTAATAAATTTTCTAAATCTATTAATAAATTATATTTAATTAGTCCTGGTTCTAGAGTCTCTGATATCTTTTGGGATAGTTTTATTACAAAATCACAAGTTAAGAAAGCAAAAGCAAACGGGTTGACGTCTAATGATTATAAAATTAAATTAAAAAAATTTGATCCTATAGAAAATTTAAATAATCTAAGTCATACAGATCTAAAGGTATTTGTTGGAAAATTTGATGCAATTTTTCCGTATAAATATACTAAACAGTTTATTGATAAAATAAAGCAATTAAAAATACCTGTAGATATCAAAATATTTTCTTGTGGGCATTATGTAACTTGTGCAATTGGAATTTATTTAACTAGTGCCAAATATTATTCTTAATTTTTTCTAGTGAATTTTATGTTTCCACTTTTAGTTTTAAGTATTAATTAATGTCAGTTACACTTATGTTGTTTATTATGTACATTTTAGTACATATAAATAGGTGTTATATATATATTCTGATAGCACTCTATAAATAATTAGATTAGAAAAAACTCTTAAGATGATTCTAGAATGGAATTTTGGGGGTGGTTCAAAATTTCAAGATAGCTTTTTCATCTAGGAGGTTGTTGTCATACATGGCAATAAATAACAAAGACGATAGTTGAGGGAGCGAAATCAAAAGATTTGATAAAAATAAGAATTTTGTGGCTCCCTCATCTTGAAAAAAACTTTTTTTTAAATAACTTTTTTTGAACTTAAAATTGTTTTAATATCTATATTTTTATTTTCTAAATTTTTAATTATTCCTTGGGTATGTCCTGCACCAACAACTGCAACAATATTTTGTCCAGGTGCATTTTGAAGTTGATATGCAATATATTGATCTCTTTCATCAATTAATATTTTTTTTAATTTAGGATAATTTTCTGTAAACACATCCATAATTTTATTTATAATTTCACTATTTTCTTTATCTGTTTCTACTTCTTTTAAAAGTTTATTTATAAAGTTGTTTCCAAGTTCTTTTTTAAGTTTACGTCCTGGAAATAATATTTTAAATTTATCTTTAAATGTAAGGTTTTTCATAAGTTTGTTTAAAGTTATATAAATATCTCTATCTGCAAGAAGGATTTGTGCATTTATTTCTTTTGCACACTTTATTGCTTCAAGCATTTCTTCGCCAGCATCTATATTATAATTTTTTGCAATTTTTTTTTGTGATTTTGCTAAAAAATATTGAACCATAAACAAAAATGGTTTTTTAGATCTAAAAATATCTGAAAATTTAATTTCTCTTTTATTTTTTTGAGTCATTCCAAGAAATCTGTCTCTGTCTAGTTCTATTGCAACAATTTCTGGTTTTTCATTTAATATTGTTTCTCTTACTTGTTGTTTGCTTTTATGAGAAATATGTGCAGTTCCAATAAGTGTGATATTTTTTCCATTAACTGATATTTTTTGAATCATTTTTTTTCTTTTTTTAAATCTAAATCTATTTAAATATAATTGTTATTATATCTTTATATTTATAAGTGATATAAATGAATAATGTTACTAAAATAATTTATTGTTTTCTATTTTTCATTTTATTAAATATTCCAATTTATGCAACAACAATTACAACTATAACAATTGATAAAAATTATACAAACAACACTAGTTCTTCACAGATATATACAGTTTCTGGAACAGTAACTGATCCTAGTGGTCCCCTAGTTCCATTAAAAATTTATTCTGATAAACAAACTGATCCTTTAGATTTTAATGGTTATGTTTCAGATGCTAACACATTTTTAGCATATTTTTATTTAGATATAAATTCTTCTGAAAGCTCATATGTTAGTGGAAGACCAAAAATTATAATAAATTCATTTGATGAAGTTGTTGTGTATGATGCTGAAAATGAAGCTATGCAAGACACATTAATTGTAGACACTCTCCCTCCAAATATTGGGCATTTTGAAAATCCTTTTGATATGTTTTATTCTCAATCAATAACTGTTTCTTTTTCTCCGGAAACTGATGATGAAACATTTATTGATAAATATATAGTTTATGTTGTCCCAATTTCAAAATTAAATTCATATTCTACAAATTATAGTAAAAAATTTGTAAGTGATAACAATACAACAGATGAAATGACATTAAATCTCTCTTCAATTTCTGATGGTAATTATTATGTATTATTAGATGCAAATGATATTGCAGGAAATTATGGGTCATCCCAAGAAGTAATTGATACAAATAAACCAATATATATTGATCACACACAACCAATAATTAATTATTTTAATTTAAGTGAAAATCATTTGGTAACAAATGGTACCACATGTTATACAAACCAAACAACATTTGATATAAGTGTTTCTGTAACAGATAGTGCCCCAGGTATGTCTTGCACTTCTTTTGCAATAATGAAAATAAATACAACACAAATTCCGTATACTGATTGTAATTCTTTATTAATGGCATTTAATTTTCCTGTTTCAAATGCATCTAATGGAAGTGATTTTAATGTTTCTTTTGTAGATGTAAATGATATTGTTGATAATAATTTATCTACAACTTTTAAAATAATTGTAGACACAAATGCACCTCCAAATCCTAATATTCATACACTCACAAGAACTAAAGATGAAAATATAACAATAACATGGGATATGCCTTCTGGTGAACCTCATTTTGATTATTATAAAGTATATAGATCTCAAACTGATTTTAATTCAATTTCTTCAAATCAAACATTAGTTTGTACACAATCAACATCCACCACTTGTAATGATTCTTCAGAAAAACTTCCAAATACAACATATTGGTATGGAGTTATTGCATATGATAAAGCAAAAAATTATAGTGATCTTTCAAAAATTAATCCTACTACAAATAAATATTATTCAAAAACAACAATAAAAACAGGACCTAAAATTGAAATTTCTATTGCGGATGGAAATAACTATACAAATAGTGCAACACCAAAATTAGAAATAACATGTTCCTCAAATGTTGATAGAATTTGGTTAAGTTGTAATGGTGTAACTTTTGATGCAGGATATTCTGTAGATGATACAGAATTTACAATAAATTCATTTAATTTTACAACTTTAAATTATGGTTGCCATGGAACTGTAAATGAAGAAAAAGCAATTTATGTTAAAGCAAGAGATAAAGACAATGTTTCTTTAGAAAGTGTTGCCTTTGATACAATAATTTTTGATAATTTCCCACCATCAATTCCAACTAATCTTAAAGCAATATCTCAATCAAATGGTTCTATTAAATTAACATGGAATGATTCAGGTGATAATTCTTCTGGTTTAGATTATTATAAAATATATTATTCAACAACAAATAATGTTTCTAAAAGTTCATCATTTATTACATCTTCTTCAGAATCTTATGTTTTTACATCAGAGGTTGATTCAAATTATTTTTTTGGAATATCTGCTATTGACAAGGCAGGAAATGAATCTCCATTAAGTTCTATTGTTTCTGGTAAAACAAAGTTTTTAGGTCCAAAGTTTGTTTTAGATGAAAATCAATTTGTTAAAATAAATGGTGTTTTATTTTTAAAGAAAGGAACAAAAAGTTTCCTGATTACAAGTGATTTAGGGTTATTAAATGCCAAAGTTAAATTAAAAATGAATAATAGTGCATTTCAAGAGGTGCCTATAACATTGTCTGATTCAACACATATTTTGTTTAAATATGATTTTAATAATTCTGCAGATGTTAATTTATTGATAGAAGGTACAAGTACATATAATATAAAAAACACACAATATTTTTTCTTTAAAATTGATGCAGATGCTCCACAGTTTGATATTACTCAAACACAAACAAATGGTGTTTTTAGTTTTAATATTACATCTTCTGCTACAGATATAAATAAAGTTGAATATAAAATAAATAATTTAATTGTTTGTACAAAGCAACCTCCTATTTTTGTTTGTGATTTTAATTCTTTTTCATATCCTGATGGAAATTATAATTTAGATGTTTTTGTTTATGATAATGTATTGAATTTAGCCCAGAAAACAATATCTTTTTCTATTGATAATATAAATGAAGATAAAGTGAGAGTTGATGTTATAATTTCCAAAATTGCACCATCTATAAATTCTTTAGCTTCAAATATTGTAACTTTAAATGATTGGTTAATTGAATTTTCTCCTTCTTTTTTAACAGACTATAATCGTTTATATGACACTTTAACAAAAGCAAATCAAGAATATTTACAAGGACATTATTTGAAAGCACAAGAATATTATACTCAAACAGATATAATGTTAAAAGATATTTTTAATAAATTACCAAGTTACTCAATTTTACAAACAAAATCTATAGATTATGTTTATGATTCTTCTAAGATTTATGGTTTAAATAATTATACAAAAGATGGGAATGTTTTAAGAGATACAGGTGCATTATATACAAATAGACAATTAAGGATTTCTAGAGAGTTCATTATCCAAGAAGTTGATTCAGTTAAATATTATGTAATGTCATTAAAGGTAATTAATGATTCAAATTCTAATTTAAAGTTAACTATTATTGATAGACTACCAAAAGATTTTGCAGAATCAACAGATTTAATGTTATTTAATTTGCCTGTTGAAATATTGCAAACAGACCCTGTTTTTAAATATGTAGTGACTGCCCCTGCAAATGGATATGTTGTTATAAGATATAAAAATAGTGAAGAGATTACATCATTTGATATGATGACAATGTTTGATAGAATTGAATTTGATGAACCAATTGTTTTAGTTGGAGATGTATCTATAGATAAACTTAATATTAATGGGGTATTGTCTGATAATTTAATAACAAAATATTTAGTTTATGAAATTGTTTTTTTAATTATTTTGTTTGTGCTAATATATTTTTTAATTATGCAACATAAAAAGAAAGTTAAAAATAAAATGTAATTATTTTTTAGAGAATGACTAAATATGATTGAAGGTCTAGAAACAAGAATTGTTGTTGTAGGTGGCGGCCCTGCAGGTTTATATTCTGCATATTTAATTAAACAATCTAATCCTGAGGTTTCTGTTATTGTTTTAGAAATGAAAAATGAAATTGGGAAAAGTTGTTGTACTGGTTTAATAAGTATTTCTGGTTTTGAGAAAACAAAATTGAATAGATATATTATATTAGGAGATAGTGTAGTTAATAAAGTCCAAGGTGCAGAAATATTTGGCCCTTACAAGGCCTTTTTAAGAATAAGATCTAAAAAAAACCAGGCATATGTTTTAAATAGAAGAAAATTTGATCAAAAAATCAGAGATTTAGCTTTAAGTGCTGGTGTGGATATTTTGTATAATTCACAAGTAATAAATGTTTCTGAAAACAAAGTGTATTACATGGATTTAAAAACAAATCAATCTTATGAGATGAGTTATACTTTTTTAATTGGTGCAGATGGTGCAAATTCTGTTGTTAGAAATTATTTTTTACAAGATAAAGAGTATCAAAAAGAGTTTATACATGCCTATCAAGTTGTGGTAGAAGGTGATTTTGAAAAAGAGATGGTTCAAGTATATTTAGGGGATTTTGCAAAAGGTTTGTTTGGATGGGTTGTTCCAGAATCTTCTACACAAGCAAAGATAGGAATTGGTGTGAATTTAGGTAAAAATCCACAAGAGGCATTTACTTTGTTTTTGGAAAAATTTAATATTAAGTTTATAAAAAGAATAAGTGAAGCAAGTGGAATTATTCCAATTCATGCACCTTTAGATAATTTTGTAAAAGACAATGTTTTACTTGTTGGAGATGCTGGTTTTTTTGTAAAAGCAACAACAGGTGGTGGAATTAATTTTGGATTAATTTCTGCAAATCTTGCTGCAGATGCTATAAATAATAGAATTAAAAAATTTAAACCACTTTTAGAGTATAATAAGTCTTTAAAAAAATATTTGAATGAATTAAATATTCATTATAAATTACATAATTATCTTTTATCAAAAACAAATACAGAATTAGATGAATTATTAATAAAACTAAAGCAATTAAATGTAGAAAAATTTTTAGAAAAAAAAGGTAATATGGATTTTCCAAGTGAGTTTATGTATCTTTTTTTACTTAAACCTAAAATGTTTTCTTTATTTCCTGAGTTTATGAAGTTTAGGAAGTTTTGATTTTTTATATTATAAAAATGTTGTCAATTCCTTGATATTGATTTTGAATGATTTATGGATGTTTTCTGTATTTTATGTATGTAGTATTGAGGTGTTGTTTTGATTTAAATGAATTATATTTTATGGTATTAATGGAATTAGATATATTTTTTTAAAAATTAAAATTGAAGTTAACAAAACCATAAAAAAGAAATATTTAAAAATAGTAATATACATAATGTGTTTATGGGATCAACAAAATATATTTTTAATAAAATATTATTAAGTATAATAATGTTTACTTTTTTAATTACACCAATAACTGCTTCGAGTGTGTCTTTAATTTCTTCAGAAGCAAATACTATTGGTGATTTGTCTATAGATTCATCTATAGATCCATATCTTGATAATTTTTACAGAACTCAAGATATGATCTTCCCACCAGAAGATGTAATGCAGGCATATAGAGAGAAATTAGAAAGTGGAGAAATTTCCATTATCCCACAAAACAAAATAGCAAGTGAAAAGATTCAAAGGAGTTTAAGAGAACTATTATTAGATGAAAAAACAACTTCAACAGATCCTGATGTTATTTATTTAAAAAATAATTGGCAGAGATTATTTCAAGAAAATCCTGGTTTAAATGAAACATTAGAAAATGCCTTAAAAACAAATACATTTGCTTCAACAATTGTACAGAATGTGTGGGGTACTGCTCCATTAGTTGGCCAATATCATATCCCTGTATTTCTTGTAGATTTTTCAGATAATTTACATGATGATATAAATCACCCTCCTTCTATTTATTATGATCAATATAATTCTCCTAATTATTTAGATGATTTAGATATAAATGCTATAAGTGTAAAAGACTATATTGCACATGAATCCTATGGTATGTTAGATGTTACTTTTGATATTTATGGTTGGAAGACATTACCAAAATTGTATAGTCAGTATCTTATAGATAATAATTTTATATATTTAGATAAAGATACACTTACTGCTTTTGATCCAGAAATAGATTTTTCACAATACGACCATGATAATGATGGGAGAATAGATGGGTTTGTAGTTATCTTTGCAGGCACCTGTGGGTTATCAAATACATTGCCTTGTGCAACAATTATTAATAAAGTGTATGAGAATATTTTTGTTGATGGTAAAAAAATAGGTGATGGTGTAATTATTGGGGAGGAATATCCTTACGCTAGTTGTCAAAATTTAATAGCACAGGGCTACAATTACCCCCCTGATTGTAGAATATCTACTCTTGTGTGTACTCATGAATTTATGCATGTTTTAGGCATGTATGATTTATATCAAGTATATCCTTATAGTACATATGGAATACCAAATTTAAGTATGATGACTCAATATATTGCCAGGCCAATGAAACCTATAAATTTAGGTGCTTGGCCTAGTTTCTTTTTAGGTTGGGCCCAAGGTATAACGGTATTGGATCAAGAAGTTGTAGATATAAATTCTATAGATTCATCTCCAATAACTTATATTGTACAAGATCCTGACAAAATGGATTCAAATGAATTTTTTATGGTGTCTAATAGGTATATAGGAGGGAATTCATTAGATAGAGATATGTTTGGATGGAATAGTGGATGGAATTATTCTTCTGATAATATTTATGGTGGATTAGAGATATATCATATAGATGAAAACTATATTTTTTGGAATGCAAAAAATTTGATGTATGATCCTGATGGTAACTATTATGATGACACTGGTGGTCATTCAGGAATTGTTTTTGAGCAAAATAAATATGATGCATATACCTCTCCATTTACATATGCTGATTTTTATTCATATGTTCCAAGTAAACCAGAAAATGAAACTTTTGATTATGTTCCTAAATATTATAATTATGCCACAAGAGATTTAACATCTAAATCTTATAATGGTTTACAAGACACCAATGTAATGGTTTCAGCACAATCTGTTTCAGGTCCAGTAATTACAACCTATTTACAAAGCACAGCTCCAGATCCAATAATTATGGAGTTAGTAAGTCCTATATCTTCTAGCCAATATTCTTTATCAGATCCAATCTCATTTATAGTTTGGGTTGATCAGTCAACTATATTTGCTCCTGAACCAAAGTGTGTTTGGGCATATAATACTACAACCATAAGTACAGATTGTAATTTTACAAATACTCCTCAAGCTCTTAATCTTCCAGT
>DAOPNM010000014.1:0-12962 GCA_035357435.1 archaeon
AGTTTAATAACAATTAAATTAATTAAAAGCCCAATCAAAGAAATAATTGTAAACAAAGAAAACTGTTTTGTAATCTTTTTATTTTTACTTTGAAATGTATATTTTCTTTGAAGAATATATCCAACAACTAATCCACAAATATATGAAATTGCTGCAGAAACTAAATAATAAATCCCTAAAAAATCAGTAAAAAGATATAAAATAGAAACATCAACAATAGTTGCAATTAAAGATGCAAAAACATATTTTAAAAACAAACTATATTTTTTTAAAAAAGGAAAATATTTAGAAACCCTATCAATTAATTTGTCAATAAATACCCTTCCTTTTCAATTTAAAATATTTAAAAAAAGAAAAAATAAATTATAGTTTTACAAAATTAAAATTACAATAATAAATGCAATAACAACACCTACTACTAATTCTGGTGAAAGCTTTGGGCCAGGTAATTGCTCATTAAATTTCATTATACCAATTGCAGAACTTGGTCCGCCAGAGGATTTTGAAGTATTCATTTTCATAAAATTTACACCATTTTTAAAATTTTTCTTTTATAAATATATAATATATTGAAGAGTAACAAATAAATAGGTTACCTTCTCTAATAAATATAACAAACTAGGAAAAAAACAAATATGACACAAGAAGATTACGATATTTCAGAAGAAAAACCAAAAAATAAAAAAAATAAACAAATAACAAGAATAATAATTATAATTATACTTATCATTATTTTATTATTTTCATTTGTATGGGCAGGATATATAAGATGTAGTAAAATACCTGGAATGTGTCAAATATATTGGGGGATTCAAACATTTGTTACAGGAATCCAACAACCAAATATTTTAATATTATATGACCCAACAGACATTAATGGGTTAGGAAATCCTTATCTTCTTCAAAAAGCATTAACAGAAAATATAAGTGGAGGATATCACCCACAATTAAAACCAATAACTTATTTTAGCAAAGACACACTTCAAGGAGTAAGTTTGGTAATTGTCGACAAAGCAAGAAAGATATCTACTACAAAATTAGAAACATTAATGGACTATGTACAAACAGGTGGAAGATTAATCTGGATAGGAGATGCAGGAGTTGAATTAGAAGAACAAAATGAAAGATATGCCACTGTTCAAGATATTACAGAAGACAGTAACGATACAACTCAACTTGGGAACTGGGCAAGAGTAAATGGAGATTGGGTACTTAGATTTGATGAATTCCTTGGAGTTAAATATATTACAAACTATTGTAATCTAAAAGAGTGTAAAACAAAAGAATATGAAATACCAAATGGTGCCAAAATAAAAATAAAAAATCCAGAACAAATTAATGGAAATCTTGTTGCAAACACCTCAAATAGTTTAACATATGGATTAAAAGAATATTTACCAAACAACAACGATTTTGCAATTGTTGAAACATTATCTGCAGGTTATGAAGCCCCACTAAAACTAGATTATGGTACAAAATTATTTTCAGAAAACTATAATGGTGGATTAGGTCCAGTATTCCCTCTTATTGTAATAAGTAATAATAAAAAAGTAATATACTATGCAATCCCACCAGAATACTTTGTAGAACCAGAAGATAAAGACAAATATTATTCAATTATAGAAAACATGTTAGATGGAATACTTAAATAAAACTATTTAAACAAATCATTACGATCTTGATCCTCAAAAAAATTAGAGTATTGTTCATCTTTTCCTTTTTGTTTTTTTGATGCAGAGGAACCAGACTTTTTTTTCTTTCTCACAAATAAAAATATTAAAAATATAAGTAAAACAATGCCAACTCCAACCAAATACCAATTTATTGAATAACCTTGTGTTTCTTCAATAAATCCATTATTCAATATATACTTTGCTTTTAGTTTTGCATCCATTATTTTGGGTATTGCCTCTTGATATTTCCCTTTTGTATAAAGTTCATTTATTTGTACATATTTAGTATAAAGTGCATCTACTGTTCCTTGTTCTACCCAATAAGGTTTATTATCAGGATTTAAAATGAACTGAATGGCTTCATCTAAATTTCTATAATTAGGAAAATTAGAATCATAATCATAAAGTAAAGATTTTGCATCAATATTTTGTTTTCTTGAAACAAAGTTGTCAATAAATAAATTTAAGTTAGATGGAACATTTACAAAATTATAAATTGTAGAATAAAATAAATATGTAGAAGAAACATAATCATAGATCTGAGAAACATCTGAACTTAAACTAGAAGGTGGAGCTATAAAAGAAATAATTGACTGTTTATCTGAATCAGACAATTTATCACTAGCAACAACTGTTGTTGTAATGTTAGATATAGAATCTGAATATGCTAAACTTTTAGTTGGTAAATCTTTATACCCTGAAAATGCAGAAGAAAATAAAGGTAATAAATCACCTACTGAGGAACAGGAAGGAGATGACAAAAATGCATTTTGCTTATCTAAAAGGGTATTAAGATTTAATTGCAAGGTGCTCAATAAAGAAATCAAATCCTCTAATTTTTGCCTTGTACTTTTAATTTCATTCTTTACATCTTGTGGATATGTGTCTATTTTCTCTAGTCCTTCTAATTTTGCTTTTGTAGATTCCAAAACACTTATTAATCTATGAATTTTATCAATCAATTGTGCATTTAAATAATTATTTCCACCAGAATATGAAAGAGACCTTAAAACATATTCTGTTTTAACTAAATTAAGATTATGGGTAGTATTTTTAAAATCTAACAAAACATCTCCTGATTCAAAAGAAACTGGCACAAAAAAAGAAACTTCTTGTGTAGAGCCTACAACAGGAATTAAATAATATGAATTATTATCACAGACAATCTTGGGTTGAGAAAAAGAATCAATTATTTCATTTGAAAAAACATATTCTTTTGCTATATTTTGTGCTTCAAAAAGAGAAATTGCATAGATAGACGGAAAAATAAAAAACAAGATTGAAACAATTAAAAAAAAATTTTGAAATCTCATTATATTTACCATTTAAGAAAGCATCTCCTTATTTTCATTAGAACCCAAAATCTTAAAAAATAGTAAGGTAAAGACAGTATAAAGTAAAGAAAAAAATATTAAAAAATAAACTGCAGAAATAATTGAAATAAACAATGCAGAAAACAATGCAAAATGATTTAATAACAATACAAAAATAGGCATAGAATATATTGCACTTTTAATTGCAGAAACCATTTCTTCTTTTTGATCTTCTGAAATAGCTATTTGCTGTACTTGAGAATCATTATTTGGGAAAGATGAAACCTTTTGAATATCCCCACTTACAAACAAACCAACAAATCCATCTTCAAAAGATTGTCTGTATATTACTTGTGCAGGACTAACTGTTAACAAAACAGAAACAAACAAAGAAATTATTAGAAAAACATTTAATTTTGGTCTTACATATCTATTCACTTTTGAAACTTTATTTGTTTCTTTATATTCACTTGTTACAAGAAGAGAAACAACAAGATTTGAAATTAAAAACAAATTTAAAAATATAATTAATTCTTTTGTTAAATCAAAAACTAAAAAAGAAACAATAATTCCAATACCCATTCCAAACAAACATTGTAAAAAATTCACCCATTTATCTTTATTTGTAGACAACACCACAACTATTGCAGAAGTTAAAGGGAACAACAAAAGAAACAATAAAAAATTAGTGGAAATAAAACTATGTGCAATATTTGAAATGTTTAAAGACAAAAGAACTGCAATAGATGCTTTTGAAGAAGAATAGAAATATACCCATAAAAGTAATGAGATTGCTAATAATAAAATCTTTAAATAACCTTTATCTTTAAAAACATCTTTAATGTCCATATATTTCCTTTCCAAAAAATCTTTTTAAAGAAATTTTTTAAACAACAAATATATTATATATCAAGAATATTTACAATATCTTGCAAACCGTCTTTAGTTATAATAAATGTTGTTTCCCATTGTGAAACATAACTTCCTTTATCATCATACAACACAGGATATGCACTTATAATTTCTGATTTCAACAACTCCCGTAAAGCAAACTTTTTTACAAATGGTGAAAGATCTTTTCCTATCCAATATTCTGAAAAAGGAAGACCATTAAATTTTTTTATTTCCTCCAAAAGATTTTTAGCATCCTTATTTCTTACGGCTTTATCCTGTTCAAATCTAAAAATTAAAACATCTGGGCCTTCTCTTACATACCCAGAACCAGTAGATGCAAATGGTTCAATTGCAAAATTGGTATCTAAATCTTTAAACTTAATTGAAATACTATTTTTTACATTTGGAATAGATGGTGCTTCATGTTGACTATATCTGCCTAAACAATGCCCTGTTAAATTACTAATTGGTTTAAACCCACATTCTTTAATTTTATTTTCTATAATCTCACCAACATCACAAATCTTTGCATCATTATAATGTTCTTCTAAATACTTCTTTGCTGAAAATAATGCTTGTTTAGATGCTTCTGACAACTTTTCATGTTTTTTAGAAAAATATATTGTTTGAGAAGAATCAGCAATATATCCATTAACTTCAACACCAACATCAACTTTAAGAACATCATCATCTGTAAGAATGTGGTTTTTCTCTGGATTATAGGCATTATGTGCAGCTTCATTATTTAAAGACAAATTAACAGGCCACGCTGGATTTCCAGAATGTTCTCTAATAAATTTATCTATTTTTAATGCAATATCATTTAACTCTATGCCTGGTTTAATAAACTTTTTTGCATACTCTTGTGTTTTTTTATTAATATCCCCTGCTTTAATTAAACTACTTATTAATTCTTGATCCATGTTTTTCACCATTTTTATTATTTAAAGAAATCAATATTATTGATAAAATTGCTAAAACAAAACCAAAATATATGGGAATATCAGGAACTGGTATTTTCTTAGAAGAAGATTTTGTTACTGTAAAATATTTATTAAAACTATTATTTGAAGGGTTATCATCTGAAGAAACAAGCATTGCTTGAAAAAGATAAGGTTGGGTAGATTGATTTAAATCTAAAACAGGCCCAGAATAATTAACATCTAACCTATTAGAGTTATGTGCTGGAACAGAAATTGACTTTTGTTGTGAATTGACAAGTTGAGATTTTGGAGAATAAATGTTTAAATCTATAGAGATTGTAGCATTAGCAGCACTATTATTTGTAACAAAAATAGAAACAGTAAAATTGATATCTTCAGGAACAGAAGAAGGCATCGTTATATCGGTAATTCCATAATCTGTATATATTGCATAAATATTTGGTAACAAAAACATACATACAAAAAAAAATATAAACAAAAAATATTTTTTAATCAAAACCAACACCTTATTTCTAAATATTTAATTATAATTTAAATTTAAGTATAAACATTATAACATTTATTACATAAACTAAAACATATAACATAAAATATATATTATAATAAAATATACTATGTAATAATTAAAAAACTATGGTTTTAAAAGTTTTAAAAATAAAACAAAAAAAAAAGAAAATTAAGAAGAAAAAACAGAATTATATTTCCCTTGATCTATTTCTTTTGTAACAACAGATGCAGGCTTACCATCAACAGTTACACCCATTGACCTACAAGTTCCTAAAATCTCTTTAATTGCAGTTTTTTCATCTTTTGAAACAAGTTGAGGAAATTTGGCTTTTGCTATTTTTCTTAATTGCTCAAATGTAAGATTTCCAGTAACCTCTGTATTTACTTTCCCTTTTGCAGTTTTTATTTTTAACTCTTTTTTAATTAAAGCACTTGTTAATGGAGCACCAACTTCTACAATAAAATTCTTTTTAGAATCTACTTCTATGGTTATTGGAACTTGCATTCCTTCCAAATCTTTTGTTAATCTGTTTATTTCATTAACAATAGCCATCGTATTTACACCTAATGGACCCAATGCAGGGCCTAATGGTGGGGCAGGAGATGCTTTTCCTGCATCAATTAAAACTTTTATAGTCGTCATATTTTCTCTTTTTTTATATTTTATTATATTTTTAATTAAAAAATTAATTAATAACTTTTATATTTTCTGCTTTTATAGTAATTGGAATCTTTACACTTGCATCAAATAATTCAATAACTACCTCTTCTTTTGCAACATTCACCCTAATAACCTTTGCTCTAGAACCTTTAAATGGCCCTAAAATAATCTCTACTGTTTGCCCTGGCTTAATAGAACTCATTAATGGTCTTGATTCTAAAACACCTGCAATCTCATTAATATCAATATTTCCTTCAACAATTTTTTTCCCTTTAATATGTGGGACATTGTGAATAAGAAGTTCTACAGTCTTTGGAGAATCTGCTTCTACTAAAATATAACCTTTAAGATCAGCCATTTCTATCAATGAATAAACTTCCAAACTTTCATCTTTTATTTTATTCAATAAAAGATCAATAATTACTTTTTCTTGACCGATTGTTGTTCTTAATGTAAAAATCATAATTTATACACCTGAAATTAAATTTGCTACTAATTTTACAACAAAACCAATAACACCTATTATCAAAATACCTAAGCCAATAACTTTACACATCAACCAAAACTCTTTTTTTCCTGGTTTTTGTGAAATACTTAATATTCTTCTAGATGAAGAAAAAAAATCACCTATTTTACTCATAAATCATAACCTCTATATAAAATTTACAAAACTAAATTTCTGCAACTCCATAATCTACTGGTTCCTCATCCTTATATGTATTTTCAGAATAAGATTCTGTGCCTTCTAAAAAAGGAATTGTAGCACCAGAAATTACAACCATTACTTTAACAATTTTTTTTGCAAGATTTTCATCAATCATTGCACCCCATATAATATGTGCATCTTCATGAATTCTTGAAGCGACTGTTTCAACAACTAATTCTGCTTCCTTTAAGGTTAGATCATTTCCACCTATTACATTAATCAATGCCTTCTTTGCACCTGAAATATCTATATCTAACAATGGAGAAGTTAATGCCGCCTCTGTAGCTTCAATTGCTCTAACATCATTTGGTTTATCCACTGTACTCTCACCTACACCAATCATTGCTACACCACCTTTTGAAAGAACAGTTTTAAGATCTGCAAAATCTAAATTAATAATACCTGCTTTCGTAACTAACTCAACAATACCTTTTACTGCATATGTTAAAACTTTATCTACCTCTTGAAATGCCAACTGTAATGGTAAATTAGGAGTCATCTCTAAAATTTTATCATTAGGTATAACAATTAATGTATCTACATTCTTTTTTAACTTTTCTAAACCAACTAAAGCATTTTCAATTCTTATCTTTCCTTCAACAGCAAATGGCAAAGTAACAACACCTATTGTTAATGCCCCTAATTCCTTTGCAACTTTTGCAGTAACAGGTGCTGCACCTGTTCCTGTTCCGCCACCTAAACCACATGTTATAAAAACCATATCATAACCAGTTAATAACATTTTAATATCTTCTATTGACTCCTCTGCTGCTTTTTCTCCTACTTCTGGGTTTGAACCAGCACCTAAACCTTTTGTTGATTTTTTTCCTAACAACAATTTTTTATCAGCAATTGATGAAATTAGAGATTGTGCATCTGTATTAAATGCTACTAATTCAGCACCATCAATCCCAATTTTATTCATTCTTGCAAGTGTGTTGTTTCCACTACCGCCAATACCTACAACCATTATTTTTGGTAAAGATTGCACTAAAAAATCTTCTAATTCCTTATCTTGATTTTTTGTTTTTGAATTTTCTTCTGGCATAATTATCTATTTTAAATATTTGGGTATTGCTGTTATTTATTTACATCATTTCATAATTTTATTAAAAAATACAAAAGACAAAATAAAAAAAGCAATAATATATTAATTAATAGATAGAAAAATTTTTAAATAGAAAGATATTATATCTTTTAAAGAAAACAAGAAAAATGAAATAAAATGATAGACTTAAACATTAAAAAACTTGCAGAAGACATAAAATCTATAAAAATACAAGGGGCAAGCAATATAGAACAAGAATCTATCAAAGGTATAGAAAAATATATATTAAAAACAAATAAAAATGGGCAAGACTTTCTAAATGAACTTACAGAAAACATTCAAGAACTTATAAGCCAAAGACCAAATGAACCAAAACTAAGAAATTCAATGAACTACATTTTAAAAAAAGCAAACGAATACAAATATGAACTAGACAAAACAAAATTATTACAAGACATAAAAAACTATCATGAACAAATACAAAAAAATAATGCAAAAATTTCAGAACTTGCATCTAAACTAATTACCAATGGTTCAAAAATATTAACACACTGCCATTCTACACTTGTAGAAAATGCTTTCAAAAAAGCAAAAGATGCAGGAATTGATTTTGAAGTTTTTTGTACAGAAACACGACCATTATTTCAAGGAAGAATAACAGCTAAAAATTTATGTGAATATGGTATTAAAACAACAATGCTAATAGACTCCGAAATAACACACATTCTTAAAAGTGTAGATTTTTTTTTCACAGGAGCAGATGTTGTATTCTCAGATGGATCAATTATGAACAAAGTTGGGACAACTGCAATTAGTATGTGTGCACAAAAATATAACACACCACATATTGTATTAACTCCCACTCATTGTTGTGAAACAAATGAACTATTAAATATAAACCAACAAATAGAAGAAAGAGATCCAAACGAAATATGGGAAAAAGAAAACAGACCCCCAACTCTAAATATAAGAAACCCTGCATTTGACATTGTGCCAAATGAGCTAATAGACAAATTTATAACAGAAGAAGGAGTGTTCTCTCCAGAAACTTTATACCTTTGGGTAAACAAATATAAATTAGGTAAAGAAAAAACATAAAACTATTTTTGAACAGATTTAGATCTTTCAATTGCTTTTTTTATTCTTTCTTCTTTTTTCTTTTTATACTGCTTTTGCAATGCTTCTACTTTTTTTTGATACTTCTTAAAATCCTTTTCTTCTTTTCTTTTTCTTACTGTCGTCATTTTTTATCAACCTTCTTTTAATTACAATATATAAATTACTTAAAAAAATCTTTTAAACCTTTTTGTTTTACACCAGTCAACAATTCATCCTTTGAAACATTAAATATTTCTAAAATTGGATAAATTGCAGGAATCAATTGATGATTAATATAATAATCAACATCATAATCTTTTTCTTTAACATACTCTGCCAACCTTGCTTTGTCAGAAATAGATGAACCAGGATAATTTGTTATAATAAAATCTACAACACCCTTATTTTTAATAAAATGACCTTGCTTTTTAGCAAAAGAAATTGCAGACATTGCAGGGTTTATTGTTTTATATTTACTTAAATCTTTATGAACTGCAGATTGAATAATTAATTTGGAATTTGGAAACTTCTTTTCTCTTAAATCACTAATAACAGACCTTACATAATTAATTGATGAAATAGGATCCTCTTTATCTAAAATTAACTCTAAAACTTTCCTTTGTGTCTCTTTAACAAGAGGGCACCAATCTCTTCTTACAAATTCAAAACCCTTAATAATTAAATTCCCTTGAAAATCTAAAAGTGCATACTTCTTCTTTGCAACTTTATCATTGCCACGGGCCATAACAAATAATCCAGATTTATAAACATCTTGCAATTCTAAATACATATCATTTGGCAAACTTTTATTTATTTTATCTAAAGTAGTTTTTAATTTAGTTAAATCCTGAAAATGTACAAAACAAGAATCTGTATCACCATAAATTACCTGATGACCTTCTTCTTCAAACACAGTAATAGTATCTTGTATTTTTGTTCTAACTAAATGATACATAATCTCTAAACAAGTTTTGCAATACCACCGTGCACCAGAAAAACCCATATATCCATATGTAGAAGCTAAAAGAATTTTCTGTGCATATTGCTTTGCATAAAGGGACTTATATTCTTGTGAATCTTTTGATAATCCTTTCATCTGCTCCTTAACAACAATACGTGAATCTAAAAGTTCTTTGAGAAGTTTTGGCACAAACCCAACATGATTTGTGGAAATAGAATGCCCAAGAAATAATGGATTTTTATTTGAATTATCTTTTTCAATATCAACTGTATCTGGGCTAATATTATAAGAAAGAAGTAAAGAAATATGATAACTTCTGAAATCTACAACAGCAATATTTTTATGTAAACCAGAAATTGGAGGATGAACATATGCCCCAGAAAACTTATAACGCACCCTTTCTGAAATAGTTTCAGAGGATGGCTTATTTGGAATTAATAAATTATTATTAATATAATAACTCATAAATCTTCTTTCAACCATTGCACCAACACTTGTGCGTAAAACATCAGAAATAGGAGAATTTATTAACCTTGAAATTTCATAAACTATAGAATAATAATTTAATGCCAAATCATGAGTAGCTAAAACATCATCTTGATTATAAACTATAATTTTAAAAAAATCATGATTTAAAAAACAAGATCTCATATCTTGTGGGGGCAAACTTAATTTAGACTTATTCATTAATTTTGGATAAAGTGTATTTAAATCCAATCTTGGAAAATTAAACACACCTAAATGATTCAACAACCTCATAAGCACATAAACATCAAAGTGTATAACACCATCAATGTAAACAGATTTATTACCTTTATTATGAAAATGTATTTGCCTATTCCCTATTGTAAAATCGTTCCCTGTTAATAATTTATATCTTTTAAAAATATATTCAAAATCAAAAGAATCACCATTATATGTAAAAATAATATCTGGATCAATTTTAGATAAACACTCAGAAAAAGAAGACAAAAGAGAAACTTCATTATCAAAAAGAAAAATTTGTGAACCTTTTATTTTTGACTCATACTCTTTTTTTAAAACTGATAAAGAGTCTTTCATATTAGGACAGAAAGCAAAAACAAATTTATTTTCAAATTTATCTTCTACACAAATAGAAATAATCTCATTAAATTTAGGATTTGGGAAATCATTAGTTGGAGGGAGCACTTCTATATCAAATGTACAAAACATTAAATCACTAGGGTTTGTTTCTCCAATAACCTCATAACTTAACAAATGATTATCTTCTGAAACAAATTTTATTTTTTTAAAATTAGAAAGATTATTATCTAAAAAAAACCTTTCAATAAAAGGAATATCATATTCATAAAGAACTACTTTTGTACTTAACTTATGTGTTTCTTTTAAAAATAACTCTCGTGCTTTAACTAATGACTCTATATTATCAAAAACAATTTTATAAACATTTTTTGCATTATCTTTAGGTGTTTTAATAATTTGCAAAACATTAGGTAATATACTTGATATCAAATGAACATCTTGGGGATTAAGTTCATTAGAAGAAACCATATAAAAATAAGGATTAAAATCAAAAAAATAATCTTTTTTTAAACTATCTTCTTTTATAGTTAACCAAAGACCATTGTTATAATATGCATCAATAATAGTACCAATAGATACTTTTTTTTCAAAAGCCATAAATAATCTAAAAATATATAAAACAAAAAGAAATAAAAAGAATTAGATTAAGGTAACAAGCCAAGAAATCAAAACAAAAACACCAATCATTAAAAGTGTTAAAAAGAACTTACCCCAACCATTTTCAATATTATATATTTCCCCAACTAAGTGGTATAACATTATAAACACATAAACTATAAACAAAATAAACAAAAGACATAATAAAATCATTCCAAAAATGTGGAAACCTGTAAATACAGGAAATACAAGTGTGCCATTAACTAAAACAGATGGATTTAAAAACACAGTTTGCAAAAGAGAAATTAATGGATTAGCAAATATTAAAATAATTATAGTTGCCAATAACAAAAATAATATATAAACTGCTTTAAATGAAGATAACCCAGAAAGAATCTTATTAAACAAATTTTCTTTATGGTTATTACCCTTAATAATTAAAGCTACAACATAAAAAATAACACCCATTAAAAACCAAGAAATAACAATAGCTTCAGCTATTCTTAATAATCCATATGTACCAAAGGCGCCTGGAAACTTCAAACATGCCAAAAGAACAAGTTCAAAAAGTGTTGCAATTAAAACAACTAAAAAAGCAGTCCCTACACTAATCTTATTAAAAAAATGGTTAACAAGTGCTTTTGGTTTTAAAGAAACCCTTACATCTTGTTCTTCAATCAAATTTTTTTTTAAGCCCATGCTTTTCATTTTTGAGCTCTTAAATTGACTTCTTTTTAGTTCTGCCATATATTCTCAGTTTTTAAACATTTTTTTTAAAAAAACTAATAATATATTATTCCTATAATTATAAATACCTTTCTATGCAATATTCTTTAATTAAAAACAGAAATATTTTATGGAAATAAATATTTTATTTATAAAAACAATACAAATCAAATTAAAACAAACTAACAAATGGTGAAAAAATGGGGAGAGATTTTGAAATTAAATTTGCACAACTTGGGCAATTAAAAGAAGGACAATATATAGTGATAGAAGATATTATTTGTAAAATAGATAGTATGGAAAAATCTAAACCTGGAAAACATGGTGCTGCAAAAATAAGAATGACTGCTACAGGTGTATTCAATGATAAAAAAATGAATTTATTAAAAGGAACAGGTGTAGATGTTGAAGTACCAATCATGGATAAAGGAAATGCACAAATAATTGCAAATCTTGGGGACAAATATCAAATAATGGACACAACAAATTATCAAACCTTTGATGTAGATAAACGAGAATTTACAGATTTACAACCAGGTGACAATGTAGAATATATAAAAGCAGGATCACAAGTAAGAATTGTAAGAAAAAAAGGATAAATTATTTTTTTGATTTTAAAAAAAAATCAAAATCTTTTTCTTCTAATTTTGTAAAAAGTATTTCTGGTTTATTAATTTTTTTATCTTTAATTGATCTTAAATCAAATGCTAATTTTTTATTATCTGTATTCAAAAAATCAAAAATCTTTTCACAAGAACTTGGAATTATT
>DAOPNM010000015.1:0-12243 GCA_035357435.1 archaeon
AGTGGTGGTCGAGAGGTTTCAGGAAGAACTATTTTTTGTGTACCTCGTTTAACATAGACTTTGCCAAGTGTTTTAAAATTAATTGCGTCTATTGATGTATCTTTTGTTGCCTTAAGAAAGCGAAAATTATGTTTTTTAAGAAGTTCAATTTTTTTTACAACATTATTATTTTCATATGACTCTTCAAAGAGTATCCCATTAATATGAACTGTTTTTCTAATTATAGGTTTTGTTTCAAATTCTTTTACTATCTTATTGCATTCATCAATTTCTTCAAGCTCTTTTGTTATTTCTTTACCTTTTGTTTTATACTTTTCGGTTTCATCTGGAAATGAAGAGGTTAATTCTTGGGATACTTTTTTGGATGCTTCATCTTTGATTTTCAAAATTTTATTTAAAAAGTCAATATCATCTTTATTCATTTGTTTTTTTTCAGGTTTAGATTCATTTTTTATTTTTTTATTTTTCTTAATAACCATTTTAATCATTTTTGATTTTTTCAGATTTGAAGTTTATTATTTTTTATGCAACTTTTTTTGCACCAGTTAATGGTTTATATGTTCTTGGAGATTCAAGGATTTTGTCAATATCTATACCTGCTTTTTTATTTTGAGTTTTAAAATCTTCTGATGTTTTTTTCAATTTTTTAGATGTTGAAAGTGTTGTTTTTACAAGCAATTCTGTGCCTTTTTCACCCAATCCTTCTATTAGTCCTTTACTCATAGCTGTTGCCTGCTTCAATTCTTTCATGTCGCCTTCTTTTTCCATTGCTTTGATCAAGTCTGGAATTTGTTTCATTTGCTCCATCATTTCAGGAGCGATTTTAGTTCCTTGTGCTTCCCCCATTTTCATTAATCTTTCCATATCATCAGGAGACATTTGTTTAAACATTTCCATAGCCCCAATTGCTTGCTCTATTGTTTTTGGGATGTTTTTATATTGCTCCGCCATTTGTTTTTCATTTAAATTCTCACCTGGAAAAGCTATAGTATCCATAAATTTAAACTGGTTTTGAGTAAGCAATAGTGTTTTATATTGAAATATTTCATCCATTTCTGACATTCCCTTTCTATAAATCCCATCTTTTGTTACTATTATTTCTTCTGGTGTTTGGGATTTTGCAATAAAAGATTTTTTAGTCAGCCTGTTTGTATATTCTACACTTCCTGTTGGGCTGCTATAAAGAATATTATCATAAACATCAAAAAATCCAGAGCCACTGGAAATGAATTTTATTGAAGCAATAGGTGTTATAATAGGTTCTTCAGAACGTGAATACGAAACAGAAAATAGTCCTTTTTTTAGTTCTATATTTTTTATTAGCCCACCATAACATCTTTTTCTTGTTTTTTTATCGGTTTTATCCCAGCTTTCAATTCCACTAACTTTTAGTTCACTGTTTGGGTATATGCAAATAATTTTTGATGCCCTATATTTATAATCTTCAACTGGATTTTCTTTTCCTTTATTATAGCCATTATTTAAGCCTATATATGTCTGTTTACCAGAAATTATAGTGTCGCCGTCTATTAGTTTTGGATATTCTTCTTTGAATTTTTTAAGTATATTTTTATCTTTTGTTTTATTAAATTTTTCAACTACTTTTGCTTCGTCTTCCGTAGAAGGAATTTTTATTTTTTTTCCTTTTCTAAGTATAAATGCATTTTCTCCTATAGCTTTTAAATCTATTTTTCCACTTTCAATATTAATTATACTAATATCCATATAAATCCCATCCATCAAACAATTTCTTGTTTTTAAATATCAATATATTTTATCTTTAAAAAAACAAATATATCTAAAACAAATCATTTTTAATAGTTTCTGTAGGATGGTTTAAAAAAATTTATCAAATTCATACATAGAAACACACAAAAGTTATTTTCAAAATGAAAATAAAGTAGTATATAATATGTTTAAAAAGATTAATGTTTAATATATATTTATACTTATATAAAAAAATTATATTTTTATAAAAAATATAAAAAACAAAAAAATTATATGTGATAAAAAATGGTTAGATATTGTGAAAAATGTGGCAAAATAATTGGTGAAACCTCTGGAATTTATTGTAAAAGTTGTGAACAAAAAATCTTGCAAAAAGAAAAAGAAAAAGAAGAAAGAGAAAAAAAATTAAAGGATGCAGATTTTTTTCAGAAACAAAGGTTATCCAATAAATAATGTTTTTTTGTTTTTGTTCCAATTAATTAAGAATATTTATGAAACATCTAATTGTAACACATAGAGATGCAGATGGCATAACTTCTGCAATAAGTTATGCAATGTGTTTTCTTGAAAGGAATAATAAAGATATTTCTTTGTCATCTATATTAAATGTCTTTGATATTTTAGATATAAATTATGGTGAAGATATTTTTAAGGCATTAGATAAAAAACACTATAATTTAGATAACTATGAATCATTTGTTCTTTTAGATTTTTCTTTAGATATAGAAATAATGAGATATTTAAGAAATAAATTTAAAGAAAAGTTTATTTGGATTGATCATCATAAATTAGCTTGTGAAAATATTGAGAAGGATATTAAGGATATTACTGGTGTAAGAAATCAAGATAAAGCTGCCTGTTTATTGGTTTACGATTTTTTTGAAAAGGAAATACCAGAGTTTGCCAAATACATAAATGATATGGATTTATGGAATTGGGAATTAGAAAATTCAAAAGAACTTTTTTCTGGTTTAAAAAATTTAAAAGATTTTTTTTCTGAAGATTTGTTTGAGTATGTTTTTGAGTTACTTCATGATTCCATTTTTAAATTAAAAAAGCAAGACTTAATTTTTCGTGGTCAAATAATTTTAGATTATGAAAATGATTTTATAAAATATAATTGTAGATTAGGTGGTATTACAGAATGGCAAGGATACTCCACTTTTGTTATTAATGCAACAATTAATCCCGGAAAGATTTCAGATTATGTTTTTAATCGACCAGAATTTAATTCAATTGATGTTGTTTTTGTTTGGTATAAGACATATTTAAGTAATTTATATAAAATAAGTTTAAGATCAAGAAAAACAGGAAATGTAGACGTATCTTTGTTAGCCTCTAAATTCCCAGAAGGTGGGGGCCATAAGAACGCCGCTGGTTTTGTTGTTGATGACCTTTACAAAACTGGAATTGATTTTTGATATTTATTTAAAAAAACAAAAAGTTGTCCAACAATTTCTGGTTTTAAAAAAATTAAAAAAAAGAAAAAGAGGAAATTTTAACAAGTTCCCCCTGATCCTGAATTTCCTGAAGTAGTATACCCAAATCCTGGTGCAGGTGTTACTGTGCTTAAGTTTGTATCACATTCACTTGGTGGTTCACTAAAGGCACTACATATTGTTTCCAATATTGATTGAGGATCTCTTTGTTGGTTTTCAAATGTTGTTCCATTAACTACAAATGTAGGCGATCCTTCAACATTATATAATTTATTATCTGCATCATATATTGGAAATAGTAGATAGCCTTGGGATGTTGTCTTATAATTTGTGATTATATTGTAATCTTTATCTGCTTGTAAAACACAGTCTTGTATTTCTTTAGTATTAATTCCAAGCTTGTTCATACAATCTATTGATTGTCTATTTGTATCCTTTTCTAAGAAACAAGAGAGATAAGGTATTAATTTTTCTGGATCTTTTTGGTTTATACAATATTGATTTAATTCTTCTGCAGATTCTTTTGTACCATGC
Organism: archaeon; assembly: GCA_035357435.1. GTDB lineage: Archaea > Iainarchaeota > Iainarchaeia > Iainarchaeales > CSSED10-239 > DAOPNM01. The sequence goes on from DAOPNM010000015.1 coordinate 3,702, forward strand.
ATTGAATAATTTACAAATTTAAGTTGGAAATCAATTTTATCACCTAGTGTCTCTAAAACTGGTAAAATTCCCTTTTCAAATTGTGTACCATAAGGGCAATAAGCCATTACAAATAATTCAACCTTTGGTTTATCTGTTTTTTCTAATTGTTGCTGTGCTGTTTGTTGTTGTTCTGCTGCTTGTGCCTGTTGTGCTTGTGCTTCTTCCATCATTTGTATTACTTCTGGCATATTAATAGTTCCAAATGAAGGTACTGATAATAATACCCCATCTAAAGATGCATATATATCCATTGCTTGGTTATCTATAGATACATTTATTTTGTATTGCCCACTTTCTACAACAATAGAATTCAATATTATATTTAGATCCATTTCTGGATTAAGCATAAATGTTTCCATAAATGAAATTACTTCTTCTGCAACAACATTTGCATCTTTTATTTCTAAATTACCTAATAGATTATCTTGAGAGGTAACATTACAAGCTTCTGATTGTGTTTCAATATTACCATCACTGGTTGGTAATGTGTTGTTTGTGTTATTACCTGTTACTGCAAATATTAATGTAATAACAAATGCAACAAAAAACACGCCTGTAAGTATTTGCCAAATTTCTTTTTTACCACAACATTTTTCGTGTTTTTTTTCTTGAACTTTTTCAGGTTCTTTTGTTTTTTGTTCTGTTTCTTTTTCTTTTATGTTATGATGTTTTTTTTTACTCATATTTTTACACCCATTTTAATTTTACATGTATTAATTTATATTTTTTAATAAAATTAATTAATGTTAATTATGATTAATTAGTTTTTAAAATAATTTTTAAAAATATATATATTATATTAAATAAAAATGTTTTTAAATGGAAGTTTTTTTAAATTTGTTTTTATGATTAATGAATAATATATTCATCATAATATAGTTCTATAAACAAAAATAAAAAGGATATTAATAATGGGCCCATTACAATTCCTATAATACCAAATGCAGGAATTCCTATAAATATTCCAATTATAGATGTAAGTGGATGTATCTGCCCATATTTTTGTTGTAAATATGGCAAAAGAACCCAACATATTATGCTTGTAATTATTGTTAGACCAATTAATACAAAAAAGAAAACTAAGTTAGATTGTAACAAATAATAAATTGCTAATATTATTAATACGGGTGCAACACCAATATAAGGTAAGAAAGAAACAATAAAAGTAATTAATCCCCAAAATATAGCACCTTTAATTCCAAATATCCAAAAACCTATTGCAACTACAATACCTTGTATTAATGCAATTATTCCTGCAGTAATTATTGTTGCAAATGTTATTTTTTTAAATTCCCCAAATAGTTTTTGTGTGTTTCTTTCTGAGAATGGCAATATGTATTTGAATTTGTCAATTATTTTTTTGTGATTTAAAAATAAGAAGTATAGTAAGAACACTAAAATAATAAAACCTATTATAAAATTTATTATATTTTGGATGTTATTCAATAATAATGATCCAAACCAATCTGTTATTGTTGATGGTAATTTAGTTTCAAATGTTCCAACAAGATTTGTGTTGTATTTTGTATCTATTTTTTGTAATTGAGAAAACATAGTTTGTTTGTCTAGGTTCATTGTGCTTATTTGACCAATTCCTATGTTTATTATAAATATTGTAGGAATTAATATAACTACTATTGCAATAATTATAGTAATTATTGAGGCGATTGATGGTTTTATGTGAAACTTATTACGTAGTTTTATATTTAATGGATTAAATATTACAAAAAGTATAAATGCCCCAAATATTCCATTTATATAAGGATACAAATAATAAATAAAGAATGCAGCAAGTATTACTATAAATATAAGTGAAAGGATTTTTTTTAATTTTTTTTCTTTTGTGTTTTGTATAGCCATAAAAAATTTCTATTTGTTAATTACATTTTTGTGATAATAATAAATATTATATTAATTATTATTAAAAATAGTATGTTTTTTATAATTCCGTGGCCTGCAAATAGAAAGTGTTTATAAATAAAATAATAAATTCTTGTAAAATGTGGATATGCACAAGATATTCTATATTTTATAGGAGGTGATCCGTCCGCAGGTTCCCCTACGGACACCTTGTTACAACTTAGTCTATCTCGCGAAATATAGAATTATTTTAACCTTTTGAACAAAATTTCTTCTATTCAAAAGATCAAAATTCATCCACACTCCACTCGATTGGCTTGATGGGCGGTGTGTGCAAGGCGCAGGGACATATTCATCGTGCGATAATGACACACGATTACTGGGGATTCCATCTTCATGAGGGTGAGTTGCAACCCTCAATCTGAACTAGGGTTAAGTTTTTGGGATTAGCACCCCCTTTCGGGTTAGCTACTCATTGGCTTAACCATTGTATGCCGCGTGTTGCCCAAGACATTCGCACTATACAGACCTACCTTCGCCCATTCCTTCCTCATTGTTACCAATGCAGTCCTAATAGAGTGCTCATTTTTCCTAAGAAAAATGATTGCAACTATTAGCATGGGTCTCGCCCGTTACCTGAGTTAACAGGATGCTTCACAGTACGAGCTGACGATGGCCATACAGTAGCTCTCAGCGTATCAGGTAAAATCTTTAATTTGACCATCATTTGGCTGTCAGCCTTGGTAAAATATCTGGCGTTGCATCCAATTAAACCGCAGCATCCACCCCTTGTAGTGCACCCCCGCCAATTCCATTAAGTTTCAACCTTGCGATTATACTCCCCAGGTGGTGGATTTAATGATTTCTCTTCGGCTCTGAAATAACCCTTAGTTATTCCAATACCTAATCCACATCGTTTACAGCTGGGACTAACCGGGTATCTAATCCGGGTCGCGCCCCCAGCTTTCATGTCTCACTGTCAGAATAGTTTTTGTTAAGCGCTTTCGCCACAGGTGGTCTTCTTGGTATCTTCACATTTTACCGTTACTCCAAGAATACCCTTAACATCTCCCTATCTCTAGTCTTGCCAGTATCTTTTGCGACTTAATAGATTAAATCTACCACTTTCACAAAAGACTTAACAGACCAGCTACACATGCTTTAAACCCAATAATGCTGGATACCACTTAGGAGTTACGTGTTACCGCGGCGGCTGGCACGTATATTGCCCCCCCTTTATTCATGTAGTTTTACACACTACATAAAAGCCTCTAAGAGGCACTTGGAATTCCTCTATCACAGTTTCCTGCATTGTAAAATTTTCGCGACTGCTGCACCCCATAGGGCTAGGAACCTTATCTCAGTTTCCTTCTCAGGGCTCTCTCTTTCAAGACCCTTACAGATCTTTGGCTTGGTAGGCAATTACCCTACCAACTACCTAATCTGACGCAGTCCCATCTTTTTGCACTAAACAAGCATGATTGTTTAGCCTTTTAAAAAATAATCATTCCAGATTTATTTTTATATAGAGCATTATCCTCAGTTTCCAGAGTTTAACTCTTCAAAAAGGTAGGTTGACCACGCGTTACTGAGCCGTACGCCAAAGTCTCTCATGGCTGAGACTATTGACTTGCATGTCTTAGTCGAATTCCAATAGCAGTATCCACCAGCAGGATCAGCTGGAATTGAATTTGCACACAAAAAAGTGTTACTATATGTACATTTCCACATCAGACCCAAATAACTTGGGACCTCATTATTCATTTTACAAGAATAGACTGTATCAAACAAGACACGTCTTAATATATAATATAGAGATATCTTTAAAAAACAATATGTTTTTGTTTGTTTTTGCTTTTTTCGTAAACAATCTATATCAATACATTGCAAAAACAAAAATTCTATATTATAAAAACACAATTTTAAATCATCTAAATAATTAAACAATAATTATAATCAAAATTTTTTTAATAATATTTAATAATAAACCATATTAATATACATATAATTAGTATAATTATAAAAATATTAATGATGAAAATAATGATGAAAATATGAATCAAGAAAAAGGCAGAATTGCAGAAACAGAATTCAAAAAATGGTTAGATACACAAAATATTCCTTATTGGTATATCCAACAAGACATAACTACTTTTTCACAAGCACTCAAAAAATACTTTGCAAAACGCCCAGACTACATGATATTAATTCCAAACTTATCTTCAATATTTGTTGATGTAGAATATAAAAAAATCACAAAATTTGGAACATTTCCAATAGATGTACAAGAAACAAAAAAATATTCTGCACTTCAAAGATTTTTTAACATACAAGTGTGGTTTGCATTTTCAAATGAAACCTGTGCATATAATACCTGGTATTGGATACCTGTAACAAAAGTTTTAGAAATTGGTGAAACAAACGAAAACAAATATATTTCATCAAAATCAAAAATGGAATTTTTTTCTGTGCCTACAACTGAATTTACACAAATTGCAACAGATGATTCATTACACAGGTTATTTTCAAAACTAATTTAATAATTCATTATTTTTTTCAAAATATATAATGCAAATAAATGCAAATAAAAAAAAATAACAGTTAACTAAAATAATTTTTAATTTAAAAAAATTAAAAACTAGTGGACCCTATGGGATTTGAACCCATGACCTCATACTTGCGAAGCATGCGCTCTACCACTGAGCTAAGGGCCCAAATTGCCACAAGGAATAAAAATAAAAATTAAAAATTATTTTGCTTTTTCTCTTAAATATTTTCTTTTTCTTTTTCTACGTCTCATTTTTTTCTTTTTCCATTTCCATCTTTCTCTAGCTTTTGTTTTTTTGTATCTACTTGAATCTTTTTTTCTTGTTCCCATTTTTTATTCTCCATTTTTTATTTTCTTAAAAATTATTTTGAAATGTATTTTTAAACTTATAATTATAACATTAAATTTTAAAACAATAATATAATATTTAAACAAAATATTTATTAAAGGTTTTTTTTCTCAACCAAATAATTCACAAATGCTCCGAACGGGATTCGAACCCGTGTCACTGGCTTGAAAGGCCAGTATGATTACCGAGCTACACTATCGGAGCATTTTTTTCACTTAAATATTTTGTAGCGATTTGTTTATATATTATTTGTTTTATAATATTTATACAAAAATATTTTTATATACATATAAAACAATAAAAAACAATAAAATTGCAAAAAATAAAGGTGAAACAATGGATCCAATTGCAAAAGAAAAAAGATTAAAGAACAAATGGGTTTGCATGAAATGTAATCATGTTATGCATTCTTTAAAAAAACCAGAATTCTGTAGAAAATGTGGATCTTCCAGAATACGAACAAAAAAGAAAGGAAAAAGAGGAATTTAAATTTCTTCTTTTTTAATCTATATTTTTATTAATATTTTTTAATCTTTTAAATAAATAACAAATAAATAACTTATGTTACTTTACCATTTACTTAAATTTATTTTTTGTTGTATTAATTCTTTTTTTGTAGTATATTTTATATAATCTGCTTGTTTTTCTAATTCATTATTTATATCATTAATTATTTCCCTAATGTGTTGTTCAGTATATGGTGTTTGAGGTATTTTCTTATTTGTATTATATTCTATATAATAATATACATTTTCAACTATTTTAGTAATATCTTCTGCATGTAATTCTGACAATACAGTATTATAATCTTTTAAATATACTTTCAGTGCAGGATATATTAAATAATTAAATTGCTCAAATTTTTTGTGTAATTCTTTTCTCTCATATGGGTTTAGTTTATGATATGGTTTATCAAACATAACTTTACTTTGTATATCTTTTATATTTCCTGTTTTTATCTTTTTTTCAAGAAGAGATATTACTTTAGGGATAATTTTATGTATATAAATATGATAATTCTCATTAATGATCTTTTTATTATGCTTAACGTCCTTTTCTAACTCTTTCTTTTTTATTTTTTCTTCTTTTTCTTTTTCTAATTTTTTATTTTTTAATTCCATTTTCTTTTTAAATGGTGGCATATTTTTTCACCTTTTTAATAAGATTAAACATAAATATTTTATTAACCAAATGTTTATAAAATGTTTTTTATTTAAAATTTCTTATCTAAACCAATCACTAAGTGTTTTTTGTTTTTCTTTTTCTATTATTTTAACAATATATTCATCCAAATGTTTTGTAACTCTCTCTTGAGAAAAATTTGCTTTGTCAATTAATATTTTTTCTATACTTTTTCTATTAAACTCACCTTTCTCTATTTTTGGATTTTTATCTATATTTGGCGTTTTAAAAATATTTTCAATTTCTTTATAATCAAATGAAATTTCTTTGTTTTTTGTCTTTAAAAAAGTCATTATATTTTCAAAACTATTATTTTTTTTTACAATCTCTAATGCTGTTTTCGGGCCAATTCCTGGGACTTTGGGATTGAAATCTGTGCCAATTAATATTGCTAACCATATTAGTTGGTCACGATCAATTTGTAACAAATCAAAAATACATTTTGATTCAATTATTGTTGGATAAACATCAACATAAACATTTTTGTATGGTAATTTTTTTTTTCCAGAAATTGCAATGTTCTTTAAAAGATTTGGAGAACCAAAAAGGAAACAATCATAATCCTGTGACACACAATAATCTAACATACCTTGTGATACCATAAATGCAATTTGTGCTTCTGCTTCGCCAGGTGCTTGAATGTAAGGAATGCCCATTGAATATAATAATTCTTTTGATTCATTTATAATTTTTTCATTAATTGTTGCTGCTTGCCTTGCATATTTTTGCATAGCCATTAAATCATTTTCTTCTTTTGCAATTTCTAATTTTTGTTGTGCAATTGTTCTTCGTTCTCTACGCTCTTGTTTTGTTGTTTTTTTTAAATAAGGGCTTTCTCCATCAAATATAAATGTGATATCTATACCTAATGATTTAAGATTAAGTAATCTATAAAATAATCCATTTAAATGACTAGTAATTTCTCCTTTTTCATTCATTAATGGTTGACCATCTTGTCCTCTAATTGTTGTAACAAATTGAAATAATGTATTAGATGCATCAAATCCTAATTTTTTTCCTGAAAAAGCAGTTAATTCTATTTTTTGTTTACATGGTTCTATTAATTTACCTAATGGCACACCCATTTTTTCACATTTTTTATTTTTTATTATTATTAGCATTAAAGCATAAATATTTAAAATAAAAAACTATTTAAATGCTTTTTGCTATAGATTATATATTAATGCACCTGTAGTATAGCGGTTAGTATGTTAGCCCTCCAAGCTAAGGACTCGGGTTCGAATCCCGACAGGTGCATTGTTATTTATTTTTAATTATTTTTTTAATACTAGGAATTAAAAATAAAGTTTCTTTTTTTGTAAATGCCGATTTGTTTTAGATGCATAATAATTATATAATTCTTTTTTTATATGTATTAACTATTAATTAAAAGAATTAACAAATAATATAATAGCATATAAAAAAGGTATGGACTATAATATTATTATGACAACAAAACAAGATTTAATTAACAATTGGAAAAAAAATTATAATTTTTCTCCAAGAGTGTTGGCAGCATTTGAAAAAGTTCCAAGAGAAGAATTTGTATTACCAGGGCATAAAATTATGGCTTATGAAGATGTTGCTCTTCCATATCTTTGTGGACAAACAATTTCACAACCATCAACAGTAATGATTATGACAGAAGCATTAGAAGTCAGAGCAGGACATACTGTTTTAGAAATAGGTACAGGCACAGGATATCAATCTGCAATACTTAGCCAATTGGTAGGAAAAAAAGGGAAAATTATTAGTTTGGAAATAATTCCAGAATTAGTAAATGCCGCCCAAAAGAATTTACAAAAATCTAAAATAAATAATGTAAAAGTTATATTAAGTAATGGGACTAATGGATATGCTAAATATGCACCATATGATAGAATTATTGTAACTGCAGGGGCACAAGATGTGCCAGAAATATTAATTGATCAATTAAAAGTAAATGGGATAATGCTAATTCCTGTTGGTCCTTGCAATACCCAACAAATGTTAAAGATTGTTAAATTAAAAAATGGGAATTTAGATATAAAAGAGTTAGGTGATTTTATATTTGTAAAAATGAGAAAAAAATAACATTTCAAAAATGGTGATATCGTGGCAAACAATCAAAAAGAAGAATGTATTTTTTGTAAAATTATAACTGGAGAAATCCCATGTTATAAAATATATGAAAATAAATTTATTCTTGCTTTTTTAGATGTAAATCCAATATCTGATGGACATACCTTAGTAATTCCAAAAAAGCATTATGAAAATGTTTTAGATTGTGACGATAAATATCTTGAAGAAACTATGAAAGCTATAAAAATAATTACAAATTATTATAAAAAAAATCTAAAATGCACTGCATTTAATATTGCTAATAATTCTGGAAAAGACGCAGGGCAAGTTGTTAATCACCTTCATTTTCATATAATTCCCAGATATAAAAATGATGGCTTAATTTCTTGGCCTACTAGAAATTGTGAATGTGAAAAACTTTCTGATCTTTGTAACAAACTAAGTTTAATTCACAAAAAATAAGGAATAATATTTAATATTAATAATAGAATGATTAATGT
>DAOPNM010000016.1:0-11950 GCA_035357435.1 archaeon
GTCTTAGTTTGTCCATATTTGATTTATCATACCATCCAGTATTCATTTTTGTTTTATATATATTTGGTTTTTCATTATTTTTATAAAATTCTTTTAAAATATAGGATGGGTAGATACATTTATATCCAAAATGGTTTGCTATATTTTTTGCTAAGTAACTTTTTCCAGATGCAGAGTATCCACCAATTAATATTATCATTATATATCACAATGATTTATATTTACAATATATTTAAAAATTGAATTGACACTATATTGATAATGTGTATTTTTGGGATGATATTATGGGTGTACAGAATTATAAATTAAATTATATTGATCTTAATTATAAACCAAGTAATACTGATATTATTGTAGAATATTATTTGGAACCAGAAGATGGTGTTTCTTTTGAAGTTGCTGCAGAAAATGTTGCTTTAGAGAGTAGTATTGGTACCTGGACAGATTTGACTACTGCAATGCCATTGGAAAGGGCAAATAAATATAAACCACGTGTTTTTTTTATAGATAAAAAAAGAGGAATTATTAAGGTTGCTCATCCTATTGTTCTTTTTGAATTAGGCAACATTTCTCAGTTATTAAGTGCAATTGCAGGAAATATTTTTGGGATGAAGCTTTTAAAAAATTTGAGATTAGAAGATATTTCTTTTCCAGAAGTTTATTTAAATTCTTTTAAAGGACCAAGTTTTGGTGTTCAAGGAGTACGTAAGCTTGTTGGTGTTTATAATAGACCATTAGTTGGGACAATTATTAAACCAAAAATTGGTTTGACAAGCAAAGAACATGCAATTGTTGCATATAATGCATGGATGGGTGGCTGTGATGTTGTTAAAGATGATGAAAATTTAACAAATCAGTCTTTTAATAAATTTAATACAAGAATAAAAGAAACATATAAATTATTAAAAAAGGCAGAGAAGTTAACTGGAAGCAAAAAAATATATTTACCAAATGTGACAGCAGAAACAAAAGAAATGTTAAAACGGGCAAAGTTTGTAAAGAAGAATGGAGGCACCCATGTTATGGTTGATATTGTAACTGTTGGTTTTTCTGGGTTACAAACTCTTAAAAATGAATGTGATAGATTAGGTTTAGCAATTCATGCCCATAGAGCAATGCATGCAGCATTAACAAGAAATAAGAAACACGGTATTTCTATGTTGGTTCTAGCAAAGTTATCTAGGTTGATTGGTGTTGATCAGATACACATAGGTACAATTGTAGGAAAAATGGAAGGACAAAAGCAAGAGGTTCTTGATATAAAGAATGAAATGGAAAATAAAGTTATTCAAGAAAATCTAAATAATCATGTGCTTTATCAAGATTGGAAAGATATAAAACCTTGTTTTGTAGTTGCTTCGGGTGGTCTTCATCCTGGTAATGTTCCAGATCTTTATAACTATTTTGGGAAAGATGTGATAATACAAATGGGTGGAGGCGTACATGGGCACCCTTCAGGAACATTAAAAGGAGCAATGGCTGCAAGGCAAGCAATTGATGCAGTTGTAAAGAAGATTCCTTTAAAGAAATATGCAGAAACTCATTCTGAGTTATTGCTAGCATTAAACCATTGGAGTTAATTATTTTTTTCTTCAATTTTTTCTTTTAAATAGTTTATATACATTTCTTTTGAAAATTGAGATTCTTTTTCATGTTTTGTAATTAAATTTGTTATTTTTTCAAGTAATAAATTTGTTTCTAGTATATGTGGCATTATTACAAAATCAGCTCCATTTTCATATAGTTTCAATGCTTCTTTTTCTGTGTTTGCACGTGCGTATATTTTAATTTTTGGATTTATTTTTTTTGCAGTTTTTAAAAATTTTATTGTTGTTTCAAATTGTGGAATAGTTATTACTGCAAGTTTTGCTGTTTGTATGTTTAGTATGTTTATAGTTTCTTCAAAGTTTATATCTCCACATATTGTATTAATTTTTTTGTTTATTAATTTTTTTGTTTTCTCTGGATCATAATCTACAATTATTAGTGGGATTTCTTTATATTTTGCAAGTACCTTTTGAATTGCATTGCCCAATGTGTCTGCCCCAATTAATATTATATGATTTTTTATTTGTTTTGGTGGATTGTTGTATTCATTAATTTTTCTATTAAAATATTTTGAGTTTTCTAGATTTAGTTTGTTGAAAAGTGGTTTAAATAAGTTATATATTTTGTTATCATATTTCATAATATATGGAGTAATTAGCATAGATATTGCAGTTATTACTATTATTGCTGAATATTGGCTGTTAGTAATGTGATTTAGTGTAAATCCTTGCATTGCTAATATTAATGAAAATTCAGATACTTGTGTTAACTCTAATGATATTTTTGTTGCAATCCTTGTACCATATCCTGCCCATATTATTTGTATAAAATGAACTATTGGTTTAAATAAAAATATCATTATAAATAAAATTAAAAGTAATATGTAATAATTTGCAGAAAAATTAAATGTCAATTGTAATCCTAAAGACACAAAAAATATCATTGAAAATAAATTTCTTAAACCAGAAATGTTGTGTGTGATATTTATATTATATGGAAAAATAGATATTGCAAGTCCTCCTATAAATGCACCAACTGCTATTGAAAAGTTCAATAGATACGATAATAAAATAAAGATTGCTGCACTTGCAACACTTAATAAGAAAAAGCCTTCTTGTGATCCAAAGAGGTTTTTAATTAGTTTTGGGTAAATATGTTTATATAAAATATATGCAATTACAATTAATATCCCTACTTTTAATAATACTTCTCCTACAACACCTATTGAAAAATTTGTTATATCTTTGAGTAAAGGCATAATTATGACTGCTATTAAATCTTCAACTAAAAGTATTATCATTGCTATTTTTCCGTGTAATGAATTTATTTCATTATTGTCAATAAGTATTTTTGCAACAACAACAGTAGAGCTAAATGAGATTATACAAGAAAGATATAAACTTTGTATCCAATTTATTCCAAATATGTTTTTACATATTAGAAATGTAAGAAATCCAAATATAAGATTTATTAATGGAACTAAATATATTGCTTTATTAAATTTTTTTGTTTCTTTAAAATCTATATTTATCCCAACTGTAAACAATAAAAATGCAACACCTATTTCTGAAAGAAGGCGTATATCTGGTGTATTTTGTATTATATTTAAGACCATTGGCCCTAATATTATCCCTGTAATGATATATGCTAACAGTGGTGGTTGCTTTAGTTTGTTGAATATATATGCAATTAATGTTGCGAAGATTAGTATTATACAAACTGAAATTAAAATGTTTTGTACCATAGATTCATCAAAAACAAAAATGTTTATAAATATATTGTAGTAAATATTATTATTTAAATAAACACATTTTTTTTTGGACAAACAATTTTTTAGATCATGATAAGATATGTTATACAAAGATGTTTTAAATAATCAAAATAAAATAAATAAATTAGATCGAAACTGTGAAACCTTACATGTAACAAAACCATTTTCTAAGAAAACCTTTGTAAATATTTTTGCACATTGTAAGCATTTAAAGACAATAACTCTTTCTTTATCTACAAAGGAAAGATTAAGTAAACCTGTAAAAGACTATCTTAAATCTAAGCATGTTCTTTTGCAAGTAAAAAAAACACAAGGTAGACCTATAGGTGTTCCTTTAGTTAAATTAGAAAAAATATTGTCTATGTATAAAGATTATTCTTATAGAGAGTTATCTGAGAAGTTAGGTGTTCCAAAAAGTACAATCCATTATATTATAAAAAAGGCAAAAAAGCAAAAAATAAAAGATGACAATAAAATAGTTTATTTAAAATAAACTATTTATGCAATTGCTGCATCTATTTCATCATCATTTTTTTTAGTAGATGTTTTTTCTTTTGTTTCTTCTGTTTTTCTACCTAGTTCATTTAGTTTTTTTATAATTTCACTTTCTTGTTTTTCCAAAGTTTTTAATTTAAGGGTTGTGGTTTCTATCATTTCTTTTGTGTTTTTTAATACTTCATCTTTGTCAGAAAGAATGAATATATTTCCTATTCCCTTATATACTTTTTTTTCTTTACATTCTTCCAATTCTTTGATTGTTGTTTCTAAAATGTTTTGTTGAATTTGTAGTTGTTGTCTTTGGTTTGTAATGTGAAATAAATGTTGTCTGTATTCATTTATTTTGTTTTCGTTAATTTTTTTGTCTTCTTGTGTCATAAATTCACCTCATATATTTTTTTTATTAGTTCTAATAGATTTATATAATTATTAATACATGCTTTATATGCAATAATATCTTTTGCATATATTTTTATTGTTAATGTTTTTTTATTTTTGTCAATTGTTATTTTTGAATCAGATCTATTATATTCTTTTCTTTTCATTTCAATTTCTAGAAGTTTTTTTAGTTTTTCTGGATTTTGTGTCATTATTTTAATTTCTGAACTAATTATGTTTTGTATCATTTTTTATCTCATTTATTTGTTTAATTTTTATTTTTGTCCCTAAATATGTTTCATTTTTTCTAAATTCATAAACATTTGTTTCTTGTGTAGGAAATAGCCCGTATTTTGCAGTTTCAGAAATATATTTTTTATTTAAATAATAAAATATTTCTTTTGGCACATTTATTTTTTCTTTTTTTAAATTTTCTATTTTTGAAAATGGTATAAAGTGTCTTAAATCAATTATTTCCCAAATTTGTTCTTTTTCTGGATAATATTGTTTTTCTTTTAGTTTGTATATTTTTAAAGATATATCTTTTTGTTTATTTGAACATATTAATATATATTTATTTCCTAAATATTGTGAATTATCATAAATTTTAGAAATTTTTGTATTCCCTCTAGGAATATATGTTGTTTCTGGAATAAATTTAGAAAAATATCTAGCAAATCGTTTTGTTCTTTGATTTGCATGTTTTGAACAAACAATTTCCATTTTTAATCAATTGGCTTTAATTGTCTTTTTAATTGGCTCTCTTTTTTTATAAAATATTCTAGACCCACAATGTTTGCATTTTCCATTTTCAGGATATGTTTCATATTCTGCTTTACATCTTCCACAATAGTACATATCTATTCACTTATTTCCTTTTTTTTGGTATCCAATCTATATGCGTCTCCAGATATTTTGGTATTACATTTTTTACAAACATATATACCTGTTGCTATTTTTTTTATTTTTCCTTTATATCCGCAATTTGGACAGACATATTGTTTTTTTTCTTTATTTGTAGGGGTTGCTAAAAGGTATTTTTTTCTTATGCCTCTTCCACCTCTTACTCCAAATTTTCCAGTTTGTTTTACTTTTTTTGTACTCATTTTATTTCACATTTTTATATATTTTAAAATTTCTTTTTTTATCTCACCATATTTTTTTAATGCAATATCTGTCATTTCTAAAATTTCTTTTTGTGTAAATGTTCCGCTTTTACTTTTTTGGCAAGAAACAATTTTATCTTCACAAATACCTATTGAGAATCTTGTTGTTCCTGCATCTTCTTCTTTATCTGTTGGGTCCAAAACTATTTTGTTTTCTATTTTTTCAAAAGTAAATGATAGTGGAATTTTTTTTATATTTAGTTTTTTGTCACTATATTCTCCTTTTATAATTTTATTGTTTTCATCTATTTTTGGTATTTTGGCATCAAGTAATGCACAAATACTTGCTATTTCTGTTGCATCAATTATATTTCCTGCAGCATTTATTGCATAGCAGTCAATAAATATTAATAATACTTTTTCTCCAGGAATTATACAAAGATCTTTGAAATCAATAATTTCTGCAGATCTAATTACTCTATCTGCAATTCTTCCATATTCCATTGCTTCCAATGTTGGTGGCCCTGTGAAATATTCTGGTGATGCAATTCCTGTTAGTTCAATATTTAAGGTCATGCTTCCTTGATCAGGAGAGTCTGGATATGGTTCTCCTATTTCAAATTTAATTCCACATACGACTTCTGTATCTCCTATCTTTACAATTGCAGAACCATCTGCCCAATTTAATCCACCTTTTTTTATTTCTATTTTTCTAAATTCATCTAGCTTTCTTTTATCTAATCTTTGCCCACCCGCTTTTATTGCATTTTTAACTTCTTCAGCATATAATGTGTTTATTATTTCATTCATCTAATTCACCTTCTATTGGATATTTTTCTAATAATGCTTTTTTTTGTAGTTCATATACTTTTTCTGAGCCTTTTGTAGCCATCTCTATAATTGTTTCCCATTGTTTCCTGTCTACATTTCCATCCATTTGTAATAATACAATTTCTTTTTGTGGCATAAGTAGTGCAAGAGGCATATCTGTAGTTCCTTCTGTTGCTTCTTCTTCATACATTAAATCTAAAACACATTCTTTGTTGACTACCCCTGCAGCAACTGCACTAATTAATCCTTTCATAGGAATTCCTGCATTTGCACATGCAACAGATGCAGCAGTTAAGGCTGCTACTCTTGTTCCGGCGTCTGCAGATAGTATAATTGTATCAATATCTATTACTGTGTTTGGAAATTTTTCTACAAATATTGCAGATTCTAATGCTTGCCCTGAAACCAAAGAAATTTCTTTTTCTCTTTTTCCAGGAACTGGTGCTTTTCTTTCACTTACAGAAAATGGTGCCATTCTATATCTATAATCAATAATTGCTTTTGTTTCATCTCCTAAATGTTTTGGGAATATTGGTTTTGGGCCATGTACTGTTGCTAATACTGTGTTTTTCCCCCATTCTAAATAGCATGATCCATCTGCATTTTTAATAATGCCAACTTGTATTTTTATTGGCCTTAATTCATCATTTTTTCTACCATCATATCGTGTCATATTTTCTCACTATTTGTGTTTTCTAAAAATTTTTTTATATTGTCTGTTAAATTGGATTTTTGTGAATTATTTATAATTAATTGGAACGCTTTTTCTAATAATTCTGGTTTTTTTGAAGTGTACCATATTAATCCATTTTTTCCAATCACTATATTTGATTGGGTGTATTGTTTGAGCATATCAATCATTGAATTGTTTTTTCCAATAAGTCTTGGTACTTTTACACAAGAAGTAACATATATATTTCCTTTTGGTAGAACATTTATGTTATCTATTTCTACACTATCATAAGATGTAATTTCTTTTATTCTTGCAAAGATTATATCTCCTATTTTTAATTCTTTTGTAATTGCATTTTTTGGAATATATAATTCGTATGGAGAGTTATATTCTAAAAAATATCCATTTGGTGTTTCTGATTTAACAATTCCAATTACACCATCTCCTTGTTTGTTAATATATGAACCGTTTAATGCAATTACAGAAACACTATCTTCTGTTTCTGAAAGAATACCAACAACTGAGCTATATATTTTTCCATTTTCTTGATATACATTTGGCCCCATTTTCTTTCTTAAATCTGTAAGAAATTCTCCGGGCACAACTATTTTTTTGTCCATATTTTTCACCTTTATTCTTGAATGTTTATTATTGCATTTCCATGTGTTATGTTATTTATTTCATTAATTAATTGTTGTCTCATCCCAGATGGAATTTTTATTTTTGCAATTAAATTTCCATTTTTGTCCCATTTCTGTTCTGTAATTTCATATTTATAAAGTATGCCATTTGCTTTGCCTGCATGGATTGCAGGGATTTCTATTTCTAATGTGATTTTTTCTAAAGATAATGGCATTACTCTTTTTAATTTTTCTATAATTTCTTCAATTTCTTTTTCTTTTGGTGTATTAATATTTACTTTTATTTTTAATTCTTCAAAGGCATTTATTATTCTTTGTAATGGTATTGGTGTTTTTGTTTTTGGGTCATGTGCATTTCTTGCAATAAAATCCATAATTTCTTTTTCTCTTTTTTCTGTAAGTTCATGTCTTTGTGCCGTTGTTAATTGTACTTCTCCTTCTTTAATTATTTGTTTTGCAATCGTTTGAAAATCTTCTGTGTTAAATACTTCTTTAAGGATTGTTTTGGGTGTTTCATTTCCTTTTAATGCATCACTATAGACCACGTCATATCCAATCATGTCATCAAAATTTACATTTTGTCCATGTTTGTAATCCCATGCAAGATATGGATCTATATATATTTCAAAAGTATGTCCATTTTTTTTTAATCTTGCTAAAACACAATTATCTAATTTTGCCATATTTTTTCCTTATTTTTTTTCTTTTTCAATTTGTTCTTTCCATATTTGTTGTAAGCTATTAAGTTTTTGTATTAAATATTTTACCTTTTCTTCATTTGGTAATTTTTCAAGTTCTGTCAAATACCAGGTAACTGTAAAATTATACGCATCCATATTTTTTATTCTTTCTTCTGGTTTTTTTGTTAATTTCATAAGTTGTCGAAATGCTTCATTCATTTTTCTATATGCATCATACATTTCTGTACTTGTTTTTCCTTGTACTTTATAATTAGAAAGTTTTTTTGTAAGCTCCATGTGTTTTCTTTTATATTCATTAAATACTTCTTTTTCTCTTTTTTCTACTGTTTTGTTATAACGAGGTTCAATTCTAGTTATTTTTTTTAATTCTTCACCTTTTTTTACTGGTTTTATTTCTTTTATTTTTCTTAAATATTTTGGCATTTTCCATAACATCCTTTTGTTTTTTTAAGGCATTACACCTTTTCTCATTTTTTCTCTTAATGTTATTAGTTTGTCTAATTGTTTTTGCATTGTTGTTATTAAATATGTTTCTTGTGCTTTCCCTTTTTTTGTTTTGATCCCTCTTTCAATAGTTATTAAATATTTTTTGTTTGATTCTAGGAATGGTTCTAATTTTTTTTTATTGTATATTTCATACATATTATTTATTCCATTGGTGATATCGTAGATTCTATCATATAATGCAATTAGTTCATTATTTGTTTTTTTAGGAATGTCTTTTTTAGAATTTAGCCATTCTCTAATAGAAATGTCTAGTTCTTGAATTTTTATGTTTAATCTTTCAACATTTGATATATTTCCCATCAATCGTCTCCTTTATATATATTTAACAAGTTTTTCTTTTGGGACAATTGGATTTTTTTCTCCTTCTGTAATATTTAGTACTTCTATATAATTAGGATTAAGTTTTTGTTTTGCTTCTAAATTTAATGATAATGTTTTTATGCCTAATTTTAAAGCATCTTCAAAATTCATGTTTTCTTTATAATTTTTTTCTAAATACCCCATTAATTTAGGTCTATTTTGTCCAATTGCAAGTGCTTTATATGCTGTTGTTGCACCACTTGGCTCAATTTCAAAAATATGTTTTCCTAATGGGTCTATCCCTGCAATCATAAGTGACACCCCAAATGGTCTTGCCCCTCCAAATTGTGTATAATATTGAACAATCCCTGCTAGTTTTTCTACAAGTGGTTCTATTTCTATAGGATCATCATAATAGTTTCTATTTTGTTGTGCAATTGTTCTTGCAAAATCAACCAATCTTCTACCGTCCCCTATTAAGCCAGAACATGCAACCCATATGTGTTGATCAATTTTATATGTTTTTTCTACAGTTTCTGGGATTATTAATGGTGAAAATATTTTTTTATCTGCAAATATAATTATTCCTTCTTTGTAGATAATTCCTACTGCTGGACTTCCTTTTTCTATTATTTTACTTGCATAATCAACTTGGTATAACCTTCCTTCTGGACTAAATACCGTAATTGATCTATCATATGCTTGTGCTGCAGCATTTGCGTTTGTTGTTGGAAACATTTTTTTCACCTTTTTATATAGTATATATTATATATGCCATTAATTATAAAAAGATATGCTAATTTATTTGTTTTTTTGCATATATTTTTTATATTTGCATAATTTGTTATTTTGTAAATTGTTTTTGTTTCTTTAATGTATTGCTTATTTTTTGAATCTTTATTATTCCAATTTCTTTGTTTAAAAATAATAAAGAGGAAATAAATTGATTAAGATATGTTTTGTTTATTCTAATAATTATTTCGTTTTTTTCATTTATTTCTATAATTTTTAAATTAGTATCAACATCCACAAATAATCCATATATTTTTTGAAGATTTTTTTTAAAAGTGTTTTCTAATTTATATTTGTCTTGAGTTATTTGTTGTGCATATACCTTTAGTTTTATGTATCTTTTTTTTTGTCTCATTGTTGGTTTTATTACACCAATTTTTTTTTTAAGCATATTCTCATTTTTCTATAATTGTTTTATTTAAAAATCTATTTATTATATTTTCATCTAATTTAAAATTTAATAAAAAATATGAAACGATTTTCATATCAATTAACTCATTTGTGTTTTTTGCATCACTTATAAATATCATATCCACTTTGTTTTTTTTTAAAAGTTTTATAATAAAATTCCATTGTTTTATGGCAACATATGGATTTTCTAATAATTCATTTATACTAAACACAATTTTTTTTCCATTAATTTTTGCTAATTTTGCACATCCTTCATCAAATATTGGTTGTTTCCCTATTGGGTTGTATATAAAATCAATGTTTTTATTGTTTACAAGTTTTAAAATATCGTTTGGTGTGTTCCCCTGTGCCATTATTATATTGTTTTTTATTTTATTAATTTGTTCTAAATCTTCAAAAAGATATATTGGTTTACAGTTAATGTTTTTGAGTTTTGGTACGTCTATTTGTTTTTCCAAGTCTTTTTTATTTTTTATTTTTTTTATTATATATACATTTTTGATATTTAGTTGGTTTAGCATATCATTTAATTGTGAATTGTCATTAGTTTGTTCAATTATTGTTTCATCAATAAAATCAAAATATTCCATAGTTTCACATTTTTTCTGGGATTTTCATATTAAGTAGATATAGTGCATTTTCTAATGTTATCAAAAAACTTTTTGTTAATAATATTCTAAATTTTTGTGTGTCTTGATCGTCACATAAGATAATATGTTTATCATAAAATTTATTATATGTGTGTGCTAGTTCTATTGCATAGTTTGCAATTACATTTGGTTTAAATTCTTTCATTGCTGTTAGTACGGTTTCTGGTAGTTCATTCATTTTTTTAATTAAATTTATTTCTTCTTCTTGTATGTTTTTTATTTTTATATTATCTATTTTTGTGTGTTCTTCATTTATTTTTTTAAGTATGCTTTTTGCTCTTACCCCACTGTATTGTATATATGGGGCTGTGTCTCCATTAAGGTCTAGTGCATTATCAATGTTAAATATTAGATTTTTATGTGTGTTTAATTTTAGCATTTCAAAATTTATTATTCCAAGCATTAATGTATTTATTGTTGTGTTGTCGTTTTCTAAATTATGCTCTTTTAATATTTCTTTTATTTTTTTTTGTAATGCTTGTTTGAAGTCTTCATAAAGAATAATGTTGCCTTCTCTTGATTTTAATATTGCTTTTGAAGTTAATGATACAGTCCCATGGGATATATGAATATGTGTTGTTTCTGGAAAAAGTAGTTCAAACAATTTAAATAGTTGTTTAAAATAATGCTCTTGTCTATAGTCTGTTACATATAAATAGTTTGTGCATTCTGGATATGTTTCTTTTTTAATCAATAAATTTCCAATATCTTTTGCACCATATAGTAGTGCACCATTGCTTTTTACAAGCACTAATATACCTAACTCATATTTTTTTAAATCTGCAATTATTGCCCCGTCACTTTCATAAATTATGTTTTTATAATTATTTAAAAGTGTATTTTTTATTTCTAAAAATTTTTTTTCAGCTTGGCTTTCAAAAATGTATTTTTCTAATGTTATTCCTAATTCTTGTGCAATTTCTAAATATCCTTGAAATGATTCTTTTACAAGTTTTTTTAATTCTTGTTGAAGTTCATTATTATTAATAAGTTCTTGTTGAAGTTTTTCAATTTCTTTTTCTGCGTTTGGGTCTTCTGAATATTTTTTTTCTGCAGACATATAGATTTCCCCAAACCATTTGCTTTTGTTTGTATCTGGTATTTTTTGTTTTTGATTATCTAATGATTTGTAATACCATAACC
>DAOPNM010000017.1:0-10855 GCA_035357435.1 archaeon
CTTATAAAAAATACACAAACAATAATTGAAAGAGAAGTAATGGATTTAAAAGAATTTAAAGAAAAAATAGAATCACAAATTAATCCTAAACAAATTTATGATAAACTAAATGAATTAGATTCATTTAAAGAAGCATTAGCAAACAGATACGAAAAAAGATTTGATGAAGTTAAACAAGAATTTTTAATAAAAGCAAAAGATGCTATGCAAAATGAAATTAATAAGGAACTTAAAGAACTAAGAGAACTAAAAGAAACAATTGTTCTAAAAACAGATCCAGATATTATAAAAAGAGAAATTGATAAACTTCTTACATTTAAAGCAGAAGTACTTGCATCAATTGATGAAAAAATAACACAAGTTTTAAAAGTTTATGAAGGAGTAAATACACAGGAATTTAGAAAAAAAATAGATGAACTAGAAAAATATAAACAAGAAATTTCTACAAAACTAAAGGATGCAGAAACAATTACAGAAAAATTAAAAGAATTAGATAAATTTAAAGAACAATTTATAGCAATTATTGATAAACATATTGATGACATGAACAAAAAAATAGATACAATAAATCAAAAATTTAAAGAATTAGGATTGGGAGAACTTCAAAAAACAGAACAACCAAAAACAGAAGACACAACATATGTAAAAGAAGTAAATATACCAAAACAAGAAATTCCTAAAAAAATAAATATGCCACCATTAGATTATACTGATTAAATTTAAAAAAATAAATTAAAAAAAAGAAAAAAAGAAAATTTATTTCTTTTTTATAGGTTTAAGTTCTTGCTTTACTGATTTAATGGTAATTGTTCTTTTTTGTTTAATTGCACCTGTTGCATATAAAATTATTAAAACTAAACATAATGCAATGATTCCAACTAAAATTGAATTACCTAATGTAAAAAACCCTGCTAATCTACTTAATTGTGGAACTTCTTCAGTTTCTCCTGGTTGTGGAATTGCTTGTAAAACATTTATTTTAATTGGTCTTGTTGCTGTATACCCATCTTTATCAGACAACACAATTTCGGCACTTATTTCTTGTGGTTCTATATCACCGGTAAAGATTGTACCAGTTACAACACCTGAAGAACCTGCAGGAATTGTTACATCTGAAAACCTATAGGTTATTTGTTGTGGAATTCTTCTTAAATTTATTGAATCTATAACAATATCCTCTTCTCCAAAATTATAGACTTCAAAAGAAATTTCTTTTGAAGAATTTTTATCAATTTCAATTAAAGATGGGAAAGAAAGATATGTTAAAGATAATGAATCAGAGTCACCAGTAACAATAACATCAACTGTATGTTTATTATAATATCCAGAACTATTCCCTTGAACAACAATAGATATTGGACTTTTTATTTTTTCTGTATTTGTTCCACAAGAAACATTAAACGTCATTATATTACGTGAATGTGGAGTTAATGTTATTGAACTTGAGGAAGTTGTAATCTGTAAATCATTTGTTGGCTTTGTTGTAATTGTAAATGTTTCTGAAAGATCACCTTTATTTTCTAAGACCATATAAATTGGTGTTATTTTTCCATAAGCCAAAACTATTTGTTTTGTAGAGATTGAAGACTCTAAGCTGTGTATAGGAATAACATCAAACTTAATTTTATAATTTATAAAATCTTTTTCATCAAAGAAATTTAAATCAAGGGTATATAGCCCAGAATTTATATTTTTAGGTGCAGTTACATAAACAGAAACTTGTTTTGATTGTCCTGGAGCTAAATAAACTTCTCTTTCTGAAACATCTGTAGATAAACCGTTTCCATCTTCAGAAATATAAAATGTTTTTTCTATATTTCCTATATTTTTAATTGTATAAGTTAATGATACTGTTTCTCCTTTTGCTATTCTATAATATGTTGAAGTAGTATTTGGGATCACAGTAAATGCAATAATATCTTCAATACATTCCTTTAAAGAAATATTAAATACTTTTGTAACTAAAAGATCATCATTAGAAATACTTAATTTTAGCTCATGCATTGTATCTGAAAGATTACTTAATGGAATATTAAAAGAAACTATTTTTTCTTCATCTTCCTCTAAATAAACATCATTTTGGTTTAAACTAACAGGAAGTGTTGTGCTTGTTAGTTTTATATTATATAATCCATCTTCATAGTTATTTTCAATTTTTATATAACCTACACCAGGATAATTACTACAAAAAGATGTTTTATTTAAAGATATTGCAAAATCACCGTCATCTAGTTGATCATCAACATTTATTTCAGTTGTAAATTCTTTAGTATCATGTGTTATTTTATCTTTAACAATTAATGTAAGTTCTGGAGAACCTTCATCTATTGCTTGTACAACAAAAGATTGAGTTGTTGAAGAATTTGGCAACATCTGTAAACTTTTAGAATAATCACATTCTAATTCTTCTTCACAGTTTGTTGTAACTAACAAAGATAAGGTGTCTAATGAATTATTTGCTAAAGTATATGTAATTCTTAATGATCCATTATCATTAACAGAATAAACCTCTTTAGAAAATTGAACATCTACACTATCAATAGAACTTGCAAATGTATTTATTCCAAAAATGCTTAGGAATATTAAAAATATCCCCAAAACAAAATATTTTTTATTCATTTTCATATTATCTCACCATTTAAATATAATTTTTTATTTATTATCTTTTGAAAACTTAATATATCTTGTTGTAAAAAACAAAATCATTATAACTAAAACACATACTAAAGTTATTTGGAAAACCAATGAATTAAAAAAATTAACCATATTTTCTTTTGTAAAAACATTACCTAAACTAAAAAAACCTGTTAAATTATTGTTATTTTCTTCATCTTGTTCTTTTAATTGAATATTCATTGTATTTTGTATATCATTACATGTATAATTCAATACTAAAAATTCATTATTTGTATCTATATGATAAAAGGTTTTTGCTAATTCATATGCATTTAAATCAATAGATTGTGGGTTAACATTCAAATCTGTAAAACCATCTAAACTAATATTTACAGTATTGCCTGAATTATTATACATATAAATATATATTCTATACTTTAATATCCCTGAAAGAAAATTTACATCATAAGTTAAAGATACAGGACAAGAAGGATCTATAATGTTTGAATCTAAAGAACTATTTGTGTCATCCACTATCCCTATGACATTACTATCTGACACAGAATTATTTAAATCTTCAGAAACGTTTGTATCATGGTTTTTAAACAAACCATTCCATAAACCAACAAAACCTGACAATACACTAATTGATTCTGTTTCTTGTTCTGGTTTTTCTGGAACTATAATTTCCATATTCTTTTCTAAATGATTACAAACATAATTTAAAACTAATTCTGAATTTTCTTGTACATTAATATCAAAATATTCTTTAGTTTGTGTTTTTGAATTTATATTTAATGTTTTAGATGTAAATCCAGAAACCCCATTTAAATCATTTAAAATTAAATCAATGTTTAAATTTGAATTATTATTTATTTGTAAAATTAAATTATATATATCTTTATTTATATCATAAGATATATTATAGGTTAAATCTAATGGACATTCTACATTTTGATTTTGTATAATTGTCAATGGAGCAAAATAAGATGTTTCTTCATTAATTATAACTTCTAAACTTGCCATTTGTGTTAAAGTAAGTGAATTATTTAGTGGTTTTATTTTTAAACTTAAATAAGCATATTCTCTTGGGGATAACCAAATTGATGGGGGATTTATTGAAGAAATAAATGGATATGTGTGTAACTTAAATGTATAAAGCTGTGAAGAATCTGTTGGATTTGTTATTTTTATTGGAATTGATATTTCTTGATTTGTAAGAGTAATTGTATTTGAATAAGATAAATCAACATTTTCTATAGAATAAATATTTGGAAAAATAACTACACCTATTATTAACAATAATACAAACAAACTTATATTTTTTTTATCCATATTTCTTTCCTTTTTTTTGTTCTAATAATTATGTATAATATTATTATGGGTAGAAATGTTTAAAAAGGTTACTTTTAACTAAATAACTTTTGGTGGTTACTATTATTGGAAAAAAAGAAAAATATTATTTAACGGAAAGAAATTTAAAAAAAATAGTATGCTTAAAAACAAAACTTATAGATTTAAACCAATAACAGAGGTATTTTCTTTCAAGGTTACACCAATTACTTTATCAGCACCTGCAACAACTTCACTATTGTGTGAAATTGCAATTACAGTAGTGTCTTTTGCTAAATCCTTCATAAAATTTAAAAGATTTAATGAATTATAATCATCTAATGCAGCATCTACTTCATCTAAAATATATAATGGGGCAATCTTATATGAATGAAGTGCAAAAATAAAAGCTAAGGCTGCAATTGTTTTTTCACCTGTAGATAATATATCGATATCTTTTGCTTTTTTATTTTTGATAATATTAATTATTAATTTAGAATTAAATGGATCTGACCCATCCAACTTTAATTCACCAGAAAGTGTTGGAGACATCTTTTTTAAAACTGCATTATAATTTGAACTTATTTTCTCAAAACAATCCATAAAAACATCTTGTTTTTTCATGTTAATTTCTGTTAACATATGCAAAATTTGTTCTTTCTCATTAATCAAAATTGTGCTCTTTTGTAAAATATCATCATATTCTTTTGCCAAAGATTCATAAGAAGAAATTGCATTAAAATTTATATTCCCCAATACATTTTTTTCTCTTTTAATTTTTCTTAAATTATTTAAAAGTTCATCAATAGATAAATCTATATTTTTTTTATCTTTATCTAAAATATCTAAATCTTTTAACTCTTTTTCTAAATCATTTAATTTATTTGAAGTTGTAGAAATAACAATTTGTGATTGATTAATTTTCAAATTTAAATCTGAAATATTTATATCTAAAGAATGTATCAAACTAGACAAATTATTAATTTGATGATGTATCTCTGATTTTTCTGAAAACAAATGTTGCTTTTTTATTTCTTGTTCATCGATTTGTTTTTTAAGAGAAACAAGTTTTTCATCAATATCTTTTTTTTGTAATTCTAATTCTGTTATTTTCTTGTGTAAACTCTGTATTTTTTCAGAATTATTAGCTACATGACTCTTTACATTATTGATTTTTTCAAAAAGCATTTTTTGTTCAGAAGATTTAGAAATTAATGCTTGTTCCAAACTATTTATTTCAGAAACTAAAAGATCATATGTTTCTCTTTCAACATTATTAGTAGAAGAATAAATCTGTTTTAAATTGTTCTCTATATCCCTTTTCTGACTTGCCAAAAACTCAATTTCTTTTTCTAAAACAGAAATATCTTTTTGAGTATCTTCTATATTTTTCATGATCTGCAAAAATGTTGATTTATATAAAGATTTTGAAAAAGAACTAATGCGCTCTAAAATATTTTTTAGAAGTTCCCTTTGTGTTTGTATTTGAATATTTAAATTTAATTCATTTTTTTGTAAACCTTCTATATCATTTGTCAAATCTATTTCCTTATGAGCCAATTCAGACAATTGATTTTCTAAATTAGAAACCTCTTCTTCTATTTTTTTAATTTCTTTTTCTAAAGTTTTTGTATCAGTTGTTACTATTTTTTTAAAACAAAAACCATCAAAATAAAGATTTTTTATTTTTAGTTTAGTACCATTTAATGAAAAAAGCTTTTGTTTAAAAAAATCTTGTAAATCATTAGAGTTTTTTAAACCTAAAACTGAAAGAATAATAAAAGATAAATTTATAGTTGAGGTTTTTTCTAAAATCGTCTCTAGCTCAGAATCATTTGATAAAACAACATAAGAGGAATAAACATCTTTTTGGATATCATTTAATGGGACAATATCTTCCAAGAAGCCAAGGAAGGTTTTATATTTACTTAATGTGCCCAATAATTCTTGCTTTTTTTTACTAATATCTAAAGAAAATGAAAGCTCTTTATGATAGCCTGCCAATTCTATCTTATACACATTTATTTTTTCTTTAAAATTTACTATTAAAGATTTACAATTATCTAATTCTTTTTTCTTTTCTGATAGAGACAAAGATAAACTATTAAGTTTTTGAGAAAGATCAAAAATATCTTTTTCCAAATCTTTTTTCTTAGTTTCTAAAGATGAAACTAACTTATTTTCTTCTTTTTCTTGTTTTTCAAGAGAATCCTTTTGAAAAATAAAAGCATTTAATTTATTTTTTTTATCAAACAGTTTGTTTTGTTTATCAGATAACTGCTTATTATATTCTGAAAGTTTAGCATAAAGATCTTGTTGCATAGACACATATTTGTTATATTCATCTTGACTTTTATCAATCGCCTCTTTTAATTTTAATTTTTGCATGTTCTTTTCTGCAATTTGATTATTTAAAGAATCAATTGATTGAGACAAACTAACTAATTGAGATTCATAATTTTTCAAATCAAAAGCAAAAGAATTATTTTCTGAGATTAAATAATTTAAATTTTCATTTGTAATATTTAAGTTATTTAAAATGATTTCTTTATTAACACTATAATCAGAAAATGTTTTACCAAGAGTTGAACTCACTATATCTGAATGGTTAATTAATGCAAGATTTATTTCTTCTATTTTTTCTTCTAATTTCTTTTGATTATCTAATGCCTCTCTTTTTTGCTTTATTAAATCAGAAATTGCTTGTTTGTTTTTCTCTACATTTTCTTGTTCTTGCTCAATTTCAGAGTTATAAATAGAAATTTGTTTTTTTAAAAAATTATATGTAAACAATTTTTCTTGTGAATCAAGTTCTTGATACTTCAAAGCGTTTTCTTTTTCTGATCTTAACTGTTCAATATATGGTTTTCTTTCATTTAATGCAATATTTACCTTTTGTAACTTTTCATCAACTTTTTTTAAATTATCTTCTGCTTCTTTTTTTCTAGCATCAAATAATGAAATTCCTGAAAGACCATCAATAATTGTTCTTCTTTCTTCTGGTTTTAAATTAATTATTCGTAAAACATCTCCTTGTTGAATAACATTATATCCTTCTACATCCATTCCAATTTCTTTTAAAAAAGAAGTAATTTCATTCAAAGATTTTCTTTGGTTATTTAAAAGGAAAACTGATTTCCCTGATGCATCAATCTCTCTAACTATTTCATAATCTTGATTTTCATATTCTATAACTATTCTTACTCTTGCAGTTTTTGCTTTCGTATTATGATTTATTAAATCTGAAAGTTTATCAACCCTTAATCGTTTTAAAGAAGTTGTGCCTAATCCAAACAAAAGAGCATCTGTAATATTACTTTTTCCAGAACCATTTGGACCAACAACTACATGTAAACCTTTTCCAAGAGGTATTTTTACATAATCAAATGATTTAAAATTTTTTATATTTAATTCTTTTATCTGCATCCATTATCAACTAAAATAAGTATAAATACATCTATACAAAATATAAACCAAAATATATTTAAATGAATTTTTTCAGAAAAAAAGGAAGAAAAGAAAGGTTATTACAAGAAATAGAGGGAACACTAAAAAGTAAACAAAAAGTGTCCAAGAAATATTGTTTTTTTGAAGAAAAGAAATAATTAAAATTATAAACAAATCTAAAAACAACAAATCCACACAAGATTTGTTGGGCACTAAAAAAGAACTTTGACAAACATATTACTAAAACAGAAGAGGTTAAAAAGTAGTTTAAAGGTGCCCAAGAATTAACGAGTTTTATATTGTATTTTTGTGTTTTTTTCAAAACATTAAATAGAGGAAAGCGAACACAAAATGTCCAAGAAATCATGTTTTTTAAAAAAAGAAAAAAACATTAAAAAGAATTGTTTTTCTTAATTTCTTTTTTTCCGTACATGTATGGAACAAGAACATCAGGAACCTTAATTGTTCCTTCTTTTGTTTGACAATTTTCTAGAATGGCAACAAGTGCTCTTGATGTTGCTATTGCTGTATTATTTAAGGTGTGTACATGATATTTTTCACCTTGAGGTGTACTTGCTTTAATATTTAGTTTTAGAGCTTGTGCATTTGTAAGATTACTACAACTACCTACTTCAATATACTCTTGCTTTCTAGGAGACCATGCCTCCAAATCTGCACTTCTATATTTAAGATCACCCATATCTCCAGAACAAATCTCTAAAACTCTTGTTGGTAAACCTAGTTGTTTAAAAAGTTCAATTGAATTATTTAATAGCTCATCATACATTTTTTCTGAATCTTCTGGCTTACAAATAATTACTTGTTCAACCTTATCAAACTGATGTACTCTGAATAACCCTCTTTCATCTAAACCATGACTACCAATCTCTTTTCTAAAACATGAAGAATAAGAATAAACCTTTATAGGTAATTTTTGTTCTGGAATAACTTTATCAGAAAACATAGCCATTAATGAATGTTCAGCAGTACCTATAAGATAAAGATCTTCATTTTCTATTTTATAGATCATATCTCTAAAAAATTCAAAATCAACTGCACCTTCCATTGCTTTTTGGTTAAGTAAATAAGGTGTTAAAATAAAGGTATAACCTTTTTTATTCAAAAAATCTTCTGTAAATCTGATCAAAGCATTATTCAATAAAGCTAAATCTCCTTTTAAATAAAAAAATCCTTTTCCAGAAACATTTCTTGCAGAATCAATATCTAAAACATTTAGTTCTTGTGCAAGTTCTCCATGATGTATTATTTCAAAATCAAACTTTTTTGGTTCTCCAAAATATGCAATTGGTTTATTTTGTGAGGAATCTTTTCCAATTGGTGTTTGTTCAGAAATAAGGTTTGGAATAATATTTTGAAGTTTATCAATTTCTTGTTTTAATTGTTTTTGCTTATCATCAAATTCTTTTATTTTCGAAGGTAACTCATTAACTTCTTTTAATAAATCATCAATTGGTTGATTATGTCTTTTTCTAATAGAAATCATTTCTGTAATTTCATTTTTTCTATGTTTCAATTGATTTGCAATTTGTATGTTTTCTCTGTATTCTTTATCTAAATCATATAATTTATCTACTAATGGTAACTTAGACTCTTGAAACTTCTTTTGAACATTTTGTTTAACTAATTCTTTGTTTTCACGAATATATTTTATATCAATCATTTTTAATCATTTTTTTATTTAAAAACTAATGGCTACGAACATATTTACCCATTAATTGTGCTTGTGCAAGAACATGGCCTTTCATTGCATTTTCAACTTGATCTTTTGTTGAACCTGCTGGAAGATTTAAGTTTGTATCTAATGCATAAAGTTTAAAGAAATATCTATGTTCTTTATCTGGTGGACAAGGTCCCATATATCCTGTTCTTTTATTTGTTCCTTTTCCTGGTGTACCTTGTGGTTCACTATCTTCTGGAACTATTTTTGTTGTTGAAGGAATATTAAATACAACCCAATGAACCCATAAGCCAACTGGAGCATCTGGATCTTCCATAATTAAAACTAAACTTTTTGCATTTTCAGGAACTTGTTCAAAATGTAATTCTGGATTAATATTTGCATCATCACAAGTATATTTAGAAGGAATCTTTCCTCCTTCTTTAAATGCAGGGCTTGTTATTTTCATATTTTCAATCACTTCCGTTTCATTATATTCAGAGTTTTCATTAACCTTATTATTTAAAAAAAAAATTAAAAATATAACAAATATAATAATCAATATAATTAAAAATATTTTAACATTTTTCATATTAAATTTAGTAAACCATTACTATTAAATATATTTCTACAAAGCCTCCAGAGGGACTTGAACCCTCAACCTTTTGTTTACGAAACAAATGCTCTGCCATTGAGCTATAGAGGCAAAAATTAATATAAATAATTTAAATAAAAAAACGTTTATAAAATGGTTGTAAATATTCAATGTTATTTTTTGTTATATATAAAAAAATTATAATTAAATCTTTCTTTTATACAATTGTTATGTTATTAAAAATTATTAAAAACAGAAATTTATAAAATATTCTTTTGTAGACTCATAAATTAACATTATACCCATCTAATTCATTATATTTTTTAAAATTTCCTTTAACTTTATCTACTGGATATCTTTTTTTGTTTTTTTCCATTTTATCATAAAAAGCATTTATTAAATTAATATTTAATACATCTGCAAGTCTTATAACATAGGCAAAAACATCAGCAAGTTCATCTTTTATTTGTTCTTTTTTTTGGGGATCACTTAACATATTTTGTATTTCTTTTTCTGATTTCCATAAAAAAAATTCTTGTAATTCTCCAACTTCAATAGAAATTGCCATTGAAAGATCTTTAGGATTATGATATTTTTCCCAATCTCTTTCTTTTATAAATTCTCTATAAAACTTTTGTAAATCTTCTATATTTTTTTTATTATCCATAAAATCACAATTTCTATAATTATATTTAACAATCTTAAACAATATAGATAAATTATAACAAAATAGGATTTAAACTTTTCGCAGAAAATACATTAAACAATATTTTTTATTTTCTTTAAAAGATTTTTAAATCAATAAGTATATAAGCTATTTAAATATAATTGTTATCAATATTACTAGTTAGAGGAGGACATATATGAAAATATTGCTAATATCAAATATAAAATTTTTAGATAAACTACCAACAATTAAATTTAATATTAAAAAACATAATGCTGTATTACCAACATTTCAATTAGGAAAAATATCTAAATATTTAAATAAAAAAAGTATATTTTTAAAAAAAGATATGGATCTCTTAAAAGAATGTGATGCATTGTTAGTTGCTAATTTTAAAAATGGAAGAATAAACAATTATATAGGTCCTTCTTGTCTTATGTTGATGGGGGTTGCATATTCTCTTGATAAGAAAATATATTTACTTTATGATATTCCAAATAGTAAATATAAAGAAGAAATC
>DAOPNM010000018.1:0-8379 GCA_035357435.1 archaeon
CAGTTTCACCAGTTTCATTTTCTGCAACAAATCTTGTTAAGTTAGATACTGCAGCACCAGCAGGTAAGAAAATAATTGTTGGTGGTCAAAATGCAAATAACTTAGCAAAAATACAATATGGTCTTGAAGATTTGCTTACCCAATCTGGTAATTATGTAATGGGTAAAGCAACAAACGGAGATATTGTTGTTGCAGGTTATAACTGGGAAGACACACAAGCAGCTGCAGAAGACCTAATAGATATCATCGAAGGTTTCCAATAAATACCATAAATAAATAAAAAGGGATTTTTTCCTTTTTTATTTTCTTTTTTTTCTTTTTAAAAAAATATCTATTTTTATATTGTTTTTATCTTATGTTTGTTTATGTCTTGGAAAATAAAAAAGAATGTTTTAGATTCAATCTTAGCTTTTTCAAAAGCTTTTTATCCAAATGAGTTTTCTGCTCTTCTTTTTTGTGATTTAGATACTCATGTTATTAAAGATATTTATTTTCTTCCAGGTACCTATTCAAACGATCATTCTGCTTATTTAAGATTGGATTTAGCACCTATGTCTTTAAGTTTAGTAGGCTCTATACATTCTCATCCAACAGGTAAAGGTAAACCATCTTTAGCAGATCTTAATTTTTTTTCATCAAAAGATATTAATATTATTACTTATTTTCCTTTTTGTTTAGATTGCTATGAATGTTATAATAGTAAAGGGGAAAAGATTTCTTTAGAAATAGTTGATTAAACTATTTTTTAAAAATCTTTTATTTTTTATAAAAAATAGGCAAACTTTTTTAAAGTTTGGCAATCTTGTTTTATAAATTTTTCTTTACTTATATATTTCAGGATATCATTTTTTTGTTTTTAAAAAGAAGTTTTTTTTAAAACATTTTTTTTAAAAAATTAAGATTTATTAGGGTAATAGAAACTATGGAAAATAAAAAACATAATTTTAGTAAAGAAAAGGAACAATCAACAAGTAGTCCTTCTAGTGATGCCTCACAAACAGTTAATCAAAAAGATCCATCAGTACATCCTATTCCAAATAATGTTTCAAAAGAACCAAATAAAGAAAACAAATCAGAACAAACTAAAGAAAATAATGTTAATGAAACAAAAGAAAATAAATCAGAACCAACTGAACAATTAAGTAAAGATAATAAAGAAAACAATGTTATTGAAAATAATCAAAATCTTTCAAAAGAAAAAGAGTATTTAGATTTATTACAAAGAGTTACAGCAGATTTTGATAATTATAAAAAAAGAATGTCTAAACAATTAGATTTAATTGTTTTTACAGAAACTTCTAAGTTTATAAATAGTTTTTTAGAGTTTTATGAAGTTCTTAAAAAAGCAGTTATACATGAACAAAATCAAGAAACAAAAAATAATCTTTCTCAATTACAAACATTGTTTGAAAATGTTTTAAAGAAATATAATATTGAAAAAATAGATGTTTTAAATAAAGATTTTGATTATAATACAAGTGAGTGTATAGAAACAAGAAACGTAGATGATAAAACCCACAATAATAAGATTATTGAAGTTATTGAAGATGGTTTTCTTTATAATAATAAATTAATTAAACCAGCAAAGGTTGTTGTTGGTAAATATTTAGATAATAATGATTTAAAGAAATAAAAAAAATTATATTTAATAAAAAGGAGTGATTATTTATGGCACAAGAAAAAATATTAGGAATTGATTTAGGTACAACCTTTTCAGCTATGGCTGTTGTTGAAGGTGGTAAACCAGAAATTATTATTAATGCAGAAGGTGCAAGAACAACCCCTTCTGTTGTTGCATATTCAAATGGAAATATTATTGTTGGTGCATTAGCTAGAAGACAAGCTATTGCAAACCCTACAAATACTATTTATTCTATTAAAAGAAAAATGGGTACTTCTGAAAAAGTAAAGTTAGGAGATAAAGAATATACTCCAGAACAAATATCAGCAATGATTTTACAGAAACTAAAAAGAGATGCAGAAGAAGCTTTAGGTCAAAAAATAACAAAAGCAGTTATTACAACTCCTGCATATTTTTCAGATGCTCAAAGAAAAGCAACAAGGGATGCAGGAAAAATAGCAGGTTTAGATGTTTTAAGAATAGTAAATGAACCAACAGCAGCTGCATTAGCTTATGGTTTAGATAAAAAACAAGCACATACAGTTTTAGTTTTTGATTTTGGTGGAGGTACCTTTGATGTTTCTATTTTAGAGTTAGATAATGGTGTTTTTGAAGTAAAAGCAACAAATGGAGATACAAAGTTAGGTGGAGATGATTTAGATCAAAGAATTATTGATTGGATGATTAAGGAGTTTAAAGCAAAAGAAGGAATAGATCTTTCAAAAGATAGAGTTGCTTTACAAAGATTAAAAGATGAAGCAGAAAAAGCAAAAATTGAACTTTCTCAAACACTTAAAACACAAATTAATATCCCATATATTACAGCAACACCAGAAGGTCCAAAACATCTTAATATGGAGTTAACAAGAGCTAAGTTTGAAGAATTATGTTTAGATCTTTTTAAAAGGTTGGAAGGTCCAACAAAACAAGCAATCTCAGATTCTAAATTGTCTTTAGATCAAATAGATGAAGTTGTTTTAGTTGGTGGTTCAACAAGAATCCCAAAAGTTCAAGAGATTGTTGAGCAATTAACTGGTAAGAAACCAAATAAGTCCATTAATCCAGATGAAGTTGTTGCTTTAGGTGCTGCTATTCAAGGTGCTGTGTTAGCTGGTGAAATAAAAGATGTACTTCTTTTAGATGTAACTCCTTTGTCTTTAGGTATAGAAACATTAGGTGGAGTTTTTACAAAATTAATTGAAAGAAATACAACTATTCCAACAAAGAAATCTCAAATCTTTTCTACAGCTTCTGATAATCAAACAGCTGTTGATATCCATGTTCTTCAAGGAGAAAGAGCAATGGCAAAAGATAATATGACATTAGGTAGATTCCAGTTGGTAGGTATCCCTCCTGCACCAAGAGGTGTTCCACAAATAGAGGTAACTTTTGATATGGATGCAAATGGTATACTTAATGTTTCTGCAAAAGATTTAGGTACAGGAAAATCTCAGCAAATAAAAATTACAGCAACAACAAATCTTTCTGATCAAGATATTGAAAAGATGAAAAAGGAAGCAGAAGCAAATGCAGAACAAGATAAGAAAGCAAAAGAGAAGATTGAGTTAGTTAATAGAGCAGAGACTTTAATTTATTCTGTTGAATCTTTATTGAAGGAAAGTAAAGATAAACTAGATGCAAAAGAAATAGAAGATATCACAAAAACAAAAGATGAACTAAGAAAAGCAATAGATGAAGATTCTGGAGATATTGAACAAAAAACAGAAGATTTACAAAAGAAAATATATGAGTTGTCTACAAAGATTTATCAACAAACACAAACAGGTTCACAAGAAGGTTCAGAAACAAAACAAGATACTTCAGAAAATGATTTTTCTAAAAAAGATTCAGAAAATGTAAAAGATGCAGAGTTTAGTGAAGATGATGATGAAGAAAAAGAAAAAGGTGCATCCAAAAAGAAAAAGAAATGATTTTTTTTAAAACAAGAGAAACCATTCCCAGAAAAGGAAATAATTTATGGCAAAGGATTATTATGAAATATTAGGTGTTCCAAAAAATGCAACACAAGAACAGATAAAGAAGGCCTTTAAAGAGCTTGCAAAAAGGTATCATCCAGATGTAGGTGGCCCTGAAGCAGACCAAGAAAAGTTTAAAGAAATAAGTAATGCATATAGTGTACTTTCTGATGAAAACAAAAGAAAGCAATATGACATGTTTGGAGAAGCAGGGGCCTCTTCTGGATATACTGCACAAGATTTTTCTGGGTTTAGTGGTTTTTCTGGATTTGATTTTTCAGATATTTTTTCTGATTTAATGGATGATGATGATAATATTTTTTCTAGATTTATGCATACTACAAAACAAAGAAAAAATGCACAAGATTTAGATATTGTTCAAAATGTAACTATTGATTTTGAAACTTCTGTAAAAGGTGGAAAGCAAAAAATAAATGTTTATAAGGATGTTCCTTGTCCTGAATGTGATGGTACAGGTTCAAAAGATAAACACAAAAGAACCTGTCCGGTATGTAATGGTCGTGGAAGAGTAGTTACTGGAAGAAAAACACCTTTTGGTACTTTTTCTGTGGAGTCTGTTTGTCAAAGATGTAAAGGAGAAGGTAGAGTTATTGATACTCCTTGTTCTGCATGTAAAGGAAAAGGATATGTTAATTCTTTGAAAATTTTAACAGTAGATATTCCTCAAGGAATAAACACAAATGATGTTATTAATATAAAAGGAGAAGGGAATGAACGAGGTTCCTATAAAGGAGATCTTTTTTTAAGAATAACAGTTACTCCTCATGTTTTTTATAAAAGAAAAGGTTTAGATCTTTATTGTGAAGTTCCATTTTGTTATTCTGATTTTATTTTGGGAACTTCTATTAAATTAAATAGGTTTGGAGATACAATAAAATTAAAGATTCCAGAAAATACAGTTCCTGGAACGGTTTTTAGAGTAAAAAATAAAGGAATTTATGATTCTAGAAGTAGAACAACAGGTTCTTTATATGTAAAAGCTTTTGTTGCTGTTCCAGAAGATGTTTCTTCTACTTATAAGAAAGCAATAAAGAATATATCAGAGTTAGATGAAGAATATATTAAACCAGAGATTAGAAAAAATTACAAAGATTTCATTTTAGATTAATTTTTTTTTCATTTTCGCATTATTTCTTGGACACTTTGAGCCCACTCCTTTCTCTTTTAATATTTGTAAAAAATACATAAAATAATTTTTAGGAAATAAATTAATAATTAAAGAGGGCAAGCAACTTCTCTTTTGGTGTCCAAGATTTCTTGCTTTTTAAAAAATATTTTAAAAAAATTCAGAGAGTGATTTTTGCTGTTTTTCTTCTTTGTTACAAAATAGTGAGTTTATTTCTTCTTCAGCAAGTGTTATTCTTTGTAAAAGGAATGGTTTTAGTTCATATTTTTTTATTATTTCTTTTGATATTTCCACATATTTTTTTATAGATCCTTCTGCAATTGTAAGTATTAGTTTTCCACCGCAGTCACATGTTCCTGACAAAGGCATTCTTCTATATTTTTTATTGCATTTTACACATCTTAGTTTTTGTCTAGAGAATGCTCTTGTGTTTCCAATGACGTCTGGAAATAGATGGTAGTGTAGTAGTCTTTCTAGTGCATCTTTGTTGTCTACTGCAACTATTTTTTCTTGGAGTTCTGCTTGTTTTTTTACTTTTTCTTCCATTGATTTTATTTGTATATATGTGCTTTCTTTTGGTCCTTCATCAAATAGTTCTGTATCGTGTGTGTATTTGATGCATGAGTATTGTTCTTCTTTTCCAAACCAATCTTCAACATATGTAATTTCTTTTGTTTTTGGGTCTCCAAAGTTTTTTGCAGCAAGATATATTTCATAAGGGTATTCTGTTATTGTTTCCATTAGTCTTGATTCTGAATCTACTTCATATGGATTGATTATTGTTGTAAATGAGAGAGGGGTATCCATTCTTCCTCCTCTTTTTTCACTTAAGTATTTTTGTGAGAAGTTAAGTAGCCCGTCCATTAATAATAGTAAACTGTCTTGATCTCCATCTATGTTTCTTCTTTTTGCAGTTATAAAATAAGGGTGTCCCCAACAAAGTTTTGATTTAGAAAATCCAATTATTCTTCCAATTACTCCTGCAGATGTGTGAGGTGCAATTCCTATTACTAGTTCTCCAATTAAGTCTTCTTTTGTGTTTATGTTATAGTATTTTGGTAGTCCATAGAATTTTTCTAAAAGATCATCAATGAATTTACTTATTTTTATAAAGTATTCTTCTGCTTTTTCGTTTAGTATAATGTCTTGTGGGAAAATAGATACTTTTTGGTTTTCATTTTTTAGTTCATTTCCCAAGTAGTCTTGTGTATATCCTAGTTCTTTTAGTTTTTTTACATCTATTCCAAGTTCTTTTGCAGATATTTGTGTAATTGTTGCATTTAGTGCTTCAAATCTAATGGTTCCATCTCTGAATACATGCAGTCCATATTTTGCTCTTAATATTCCTTTTTCTAAAGGTTCTGCAATTTTGTTTTGGTTTATTAGTCCTTTTACCCCGTTTATTTTTTCTGGTGGTGTTATATTAAGGTTGTTGCACGCATTTTCTAGTGCTTTTTTTAAGTTTATTTTATTTTGAGTTTTATATATTGTTTTTTGATTGCATATTGGGCATGTTTCATTTATTTGTTCTTTTTTACATTTTGGGCAGTATCTTATAGGTAATGTTTTTTGATTACATTCAAAACAGTAGTTGTGATATGTTATTTTTTTACATTTTGTACAAAGGTATGCTTTACATTCAATTTCAGATATTCCGTATTCTCCTCCTTTTGCATTGTTGCTTTTTTTCATACTTGCTTTTACTATGTCTCTGCTGTTTCCATATCCTTGTCCAATAGGAAATAGTACATTTGGGTTTCCTTTAATTAGTCTTTCATGTGCAGCTTCTGGTCTTCCCATTCTTGCCCCAATATATGTTCCACTTTTTTCTCTAATGTCAATTTTTGAGATTTCACTAAGTTTTTGTGTTGTAGATATGTCTTTTTGAAATGTTTCTATGTGTTCGTCTAATGGGTTTATTGCATTTAATGCACCAATGGTTTTTAGGAAAGGGTATGCTTGTTCATTTTCTAGAGATATGATGTTTTGTTGTGGATCATATTTGTGTGGTATACCGATTTTTTCTAATATTTCTTTTGTTTCTTTTTGGTATTCTATTTTTGCATTAACTATTTTGTTTCCAGAAAATATTTTTTGTGCATTTCTTGTTTGTTTTATTAGTGTTTTTAGTTCTTCAGTGTTTAGTAGATCATAGTACCATATATATTTTGGGAATAATGGCAAATGTTCTTCTATTGCTATTTCAATTGCAGTGTGTGGTGCAGGGTTTTCATAGAATTTAAGTGCTTTTTCATATGTTTGTTTGTTTATTTTTTCATTTTTGTAGAGGTATTTTATTTCTGCAAGCCATTCTTCTTCCACATATCCATTTTTTATTAGTGGGTCTCCGCTTTTTCTTATGTCACCAATTGTACAAAGTATGTCTCCTACAAATAGTATTTTGTCTATTTCTTTTATGTATTTTTTTGCAGTTTCTGCATCATCAATTTTTATGACTTCTTGGTTTTTGAGTTTAACTATTGGTCCATCTATTGTTGTGCATGGAAAGAACTGTAGTGCTTTTCCTGGTCTTTCTATTTTTCCATGTGTTCCGACTGCAATGAATTCATCTAGTATATACATTGTTGCAGGGTTTATTCCTTTTGCCATTAGTCCTGTGTTTCTTGCTTTTCCATATCTTAGTCTAAATCCACCAGGTATTAATGGGTATCCAAATACTGGTCTTCCTGCTGCTAGGCCTTCTAAATATTTATAACTAGGTTTTAGTTCAAATAGTCCTTCTGTTGTTTTTTTAATTTTAATTAGTTGTTCTAACCAGTTCCAGTTTAGTCCAAATTCTTTTGCTGTATTCATTATTTTCATTGCTCTTACAAATAGCCCGTCTATTAGAACAAGGCACATTGCTCCTCTTACTTTGTTAGATGGTATTCTTTCTAGATCTCTATGTGCCATTACTTCTGCATTTGTGTCAGGTTCTGCGTTTACACAAATAGGACAATTTTCAGCAATTGTTCTTATTTCTTTTTCTGTAATTCTTTCTTGTCTAACAACTACTTCTGTTTGATATATCATTACTTCTTCTATTATTCTTTCTATTTCTTCTTTGTTTGGTTTATATTTGTCTATATGTAGTTTTTCTCGTGCAAGATCTGCTAATAGTAAAGGAAGTGTTTGTGCATTTGCACCTGCTGCTCTAATTGGTGATGCATAATATATGTCAACATATTCGCTACCATCAAAGTTTTTTGAAATTTTTATTTTTGGTAGTCCATCCAGTGGTGATACAACAACTCCTTCTGTTTCTATAACTAGTGCAGTTCTTATTGCTTGTTCTAGTCTTTTTTCTGGGTCTTCTATGTTTCCTAGTTTTTTATCTATTATCATGTTGAATATTTCTAATATTACTTTTGTTCTATTTTGATATTTTTCCCAGAGTTTGTTGTATATTTTTGCAACTCCACTGGGCCCTGTTAATATTTCTGTTTTTTCTGCAATTCCTGGTGCAGGTAGTG
Source organism: archaeon (assembly GCA_035357435.1). Lineage (GTDB taxonomy): Archaea > Iainarchaeota > Iainarchaeia > Iainarchaeales > CSSED10-239 > DAOPNM01. Next base: position 8,218 of record DAOPNM010000018.1, read on the forward strand.
TTTCAATTTCAGTGGATACATCTTTTCCTGTTTGTTTTGCTTGTTTTGCAACATCTATTGCATGGTCTACTTTTTCTGTAATGTGGTTATAATATTTTTTTACATCTGGTGTTGCAATTAAATTTATGTCATTCATGTTTTTCTTTTTTTTAAATTATTTTT
>DAOPNM010000018.1:8479-10666 GCA_035357435.1 archaeon
TATTTTTATATTTCTTCTGTTTCTAAGTGAAAGTCTTTTTGTATCATTTTTTGTGTTTTTAAATTAAATAACATTATTTTTGAATATGTAGGCATATGTCCTTGTTCTATTTGGTATTTTGTAATAGATTGCCAACAAGAGGTGTTTATTATATGGCATTCTTTATATATTCCATATGCGTGATGGTGGACATCTCCCCCGATATAAATGTTTGGCACTTCATTTATTGTTAATAGATTTTTTTCCATTGGTATAAATGTTTGTTTGCTTCCAAATTGTGGCATTAAATCTCTCCTTTTTAAAATTTCTTTTATTGCAAGGTCTGGTTTGCTCATTGGTATGTCTTTTATTGTTGAGTATATTCCATGTAATGCCGCCCCATGATATATTAATGTTTTATATCCTTCTATATCTACCCATGCAGGCGATCCAAGTAAATGTATGTTTTTTTGTTTGCTAAGTCTTGGTAGAAGCATTTCAGGAATAGGTGGTTGCGGGTCAGATAATCTTACAGCATCATGGTTTCCTGGGATTATGAATATTTCTATGTCTTTAGGTATTTGTAATATGTATTCTTCAAATAGTTCATATTGTTTGAAGATGTCCTGTATTGCAAGTTCTTCATATTGTGATGGGTATACCCCAATCCCATCAACTAAGTCTCCTGCAATTATAAGATATTTTATGTTTTTTACAATTTCTGTGTCGCCATCTGTTCCATTTATCCAATCAATAAATTTAATGAATTCTTTTTCTAAGAAAAGTTTGCTTCCAACATGTGTATCTGCAATTGCTGCAAGATAAATATCATCTTTAAGGTCAGATTTTATTTTTGTTGTAGGCATGTCAGGGTAGAGTGCTTCGTTTACTATGAACATGTCTTGTGATAGTATTGTACATTTGAATCCAAGCACATTGTCTAGTAGTATACTGTTATATTCTTCAAAGTTTTTTTGATTTTTTAAAATTACAAGGTTTATTTTTCCTGTTGGGTCATCAACTGTAAGTATAAGGTTTCCATTTTTGCTATATTTTTTTTCATATACCATTCCAATGATGTCAACTTGTTTATTTTTTGTAAGTTTTTTTGCATCTGCAATAGTTGTATGTTCAAAATCAATTCTTTGTTTTATTATTCCAGACAGTGTATTATATTTGTCTAAAAAAAGTTTATGAAAGTCTTCTACAGTCCCTTGAGAATAGTTTTTGTTTTTTAGTGAGTATTCTTCCATTATTCTAAAATGTTTTATATATGGTTTATTGTCTGGTGTTGTTATCATTTCTTTTTTAATATCTTCTGGTGATACAAATATTTTTTCTTGTTCAGCAAGTTTGTCTATTATTTGTTTATAGTTATTGCTATCTAAAAGTGTAAGTGCAGCTTCTGTGATTATTAGTTTTTTTGATTTTGCATAATTTATTATTTCTGTATCCATTTTATTTAAGATTTTCTTTTAATCCTTCAAGTTTGCTAATTATAGACCATACAACAGATCTATATTCTGTCATGTTTACTGAGTTTGTTGTTTCTTCTAGTTCATAGACAATTGTAGACACTTCTACAACATTTAAGTTTGTTTTAAGTCTTTTTTCTATGTTTGAAAGGATGTTTGTAATGTTTCTTGGAATAGATTTGTCTTCTAATAAAAAGTTTGCTTCTTCCACAATTTGTTTAATTATTTCTTCATTTATTTTATCTTTTTCTTTTTTTGTTAGTTTAGACATATTGCTCACCAGTTGTTTTTTTTTGAATAAAAAGTAGGTTTATTGTTTTGTAATATATGTTATAGATGGTAACATTTATATTATTAACATTTAAATTGTTTGTTTAGTATTTGTTCAATAGTTATGTGTGGTTCATCTAGTATTTGTTTCCCTGTTTTTGAGTATACAAGTATTTGTTTGTTTTGGTTTTCTTCTTTTATTTTTTCTAACATCTCTTTTTGTGTTTGTATGTCTTGGTATTCGTCATATACAAAAATAATAATGTTTGCTATTGTTTTTATTGCAACAATTGCTTGTTTTTCAATAGTGTTCATTTCTTTAAATTCTTTATGTATTAGTCCTGGTGTATCAATTACTTGTATAATTTCTTCTCTTTTTTTAAAGTATCCAAAATTTAATGCTTTTGTTGTAAATGCATAACTGTTTATTTCTGGATTTGCATCTGTTATTTTTGTTAATAAT
>DAOPNM010000019.1:0-10371 GCA_035357435.1 archaeon
TCATATTATGATGACGACGACGAAGATGATGATGATTTGGAAGATGAAGATGATGATGATGATGACGATGACGATGATGACGACGATGAGTCTGATGATTACGATGACGAAGATGATGTAGTCGACGACAAAGACGAAGACGATGAAGACGACGAAGATTGGTAAGTCTTTTTTACTTTTTTTCTTTTTTTAAATAATCATTTATTGCTGCCTGTAAAACTTGATCACCTAACACTGAACAATGTATTTTTTGTGCAGGTAGCCCTCCTAATTTTTTTATAATATCTTGTGCATTTATTTTTAGTGCTTTATCGATAGGCATACCTCCTTTTTCTGTGATCATTACAGACAACATAGATGTAGAAGCAATAGCACTTGCACAACCCCAGGTTCTCCATTTACATTCTTTTATTTTTTTTGTTTTTGGGTCTATTTTTATCCACATTTCCATAACATCCCCACATACAGGACTTCCTACTCTCCCATATCCATTAAATTTTTTGAGATATGTTTTAGATGTGTTTTTTAAATAATTTTTAGGATGATAAAAGTGTTCTTTTACAATTGGATTATAAAACCAGGTATTCATGGTTGTATAATCTTCATTTTTAGTTTTTTTATTTGTCATTTTATTACCTCTTTTAAATTATGATTCATTGCAGAGATGCTTCTTAGTTCTTTTACAATTTTGTTTATTATTTTTATAGTATATTTAATTTCTTCTAATGTATTATCTACACCTAATGAGAACCTTATAGATGAATGTGCAATTTCTGGATTGTTGTATAATGCCATAATCACATGTGATGGTTCTAATGAATATGAGGAGCATGCAGATCCTGTTGATGCATATATATTATATTTATTTAATTTTAATAAGAAAGATTCTCCTTCTATGTTTAAAAATGAGATATTTATATTATTTGGTAATCTTTGTTTTCTATCTCCATTTAAGATAGTGTTTGGTATCTTTAGTATTTCTGTTATAAAATAGTTGCTTAACTCTTTTGTATGTTTAATATTTTTCTCTCTATCTCTTTCTGCAATTTCTAAAGCTTTTGCAAGTCCAATTATTCCTGGAACATTTTCTGTTCCTGATCTTAATCCTTGTTCTTGTCCCCCACCATAAATAATTGGTTCTATTTCTATATTTTTATTTTTATAAAGTAAACCAATTCCTTTTGGGGCATATATTTTAGATCCATTAATTGTCATTAAATCTACACCTAGTTTTTTTACATCTACAGAAAGATATGTTGTTGCTTGGCAAGCATCTGTGTGTAAAACAATATTGTGTTGTTTACAAATTTTTGCAATTTTAGGAATATCTTGGATTACACCTATTTCATTGTTTGCATAAATTATTGATGCAAAAATTGTATTTTTTTTAATAGCTTTTTGGAAGTCATTAATGTCTATTATTCCTTTTTTATTTACATTTAAATAAGTAACTTCAAAACCATGTTTTTCTAAATATTGAAATCCTTCTAAAACGGAATGGTGTTCTATTTTTGTTGTTATAATATGTTTTCCTTTGTTTGCATATTTTTTCAAAAATCCAAAAATTGCAAGATTATTTGCTTCTGATCCACCACCTGTGAATATAATTTCTTGTTGTTCACAGTTTAATATTTTTGAAATTTTTTGTCGTGCATTTGTAATTGCATTTTTTGCTTCAAGTCCTTTTGTGTGGAATGAGCTAGGGTTTCCATATTTTTTTGTAAAATATGGTAACATTTCTTTTAGAACTTCTTTGCTTACTGGTGTTGTTGCAGCATTATCTAAATAAATTTCTTTTTTCATATGTTATTTATTTTTTATATTTTTAATTATTTTGTTATAATTATATATGTTGTATATTATATTTTTAAAATAATCTGTTTATATATATTATATGCTTTTCACTTCAGTTTTTTTTTGGATAATTATATTTATTGTTTGTTTAATTGGTTTGGTAAAATCTTCAGATTATTTAACAAGATCTGCAGAATCTTTAGGATTATATATTGGGATATCTGCTTTTGTTGTAGGTATTGTCATTGTTAGTATTGGCACCTCTGTACCTGAATTGTTTTCTTCAATTTTTTCTGTGACAAGTGGTGCCTCTGAGATTGTTCCAGGTCTTGTCCTTGGTTCTAATATTGCAAATATTTTATTGATTATAGGCGTTTGTGCAATATTTGCAAAAAAAATTAAAATAAATTATGATGTTTTGAATTTTGATCTTCCTCTATTTTTAGCGTCAACATTTTTATTAGCCATAATGTTGTTTAATGGAATTTTTAGTTTTTTTGAAGGCCTTTTGTGTATTTTATTTATTGTTGTTTATTTATACTATACTGTAAAGATAAGTAAACAAGCAGAAAAAAAACAAGTCAAATCACCTTCTATCCAAAAAACAATGGTCCCTCTTCAAAAAACGCAAAAGCCACTCAAGGCACTTGTGATTTTTATACTAAGTGCAATTATTATTTTTATTAGTTCTAAATATCTTGTTGAATCAGTTATACAATTATCAGGATTATTAAATATTGGAAAAGAAATAATTGCAGTAAGTGCTTTAGCAGTAGGTACTTCTCTTCCAGAATTAGTTGTTTCCATAACTTTAATAAAAAAACATAAACCTGAAATGGCAATTGGGAATATTTTAGGTTCAAATATTTTTAATGCAATGGGTATTATGGGTATTGCTAGGTTGTTTGGAACAGTTGTAGTTCCATCTTCTATTTTTGCATTGATTCTTCCATTATTTATAATTTCTGCTCTTTTATATTTCTTTATGATACAAGATAGGCAAATTACATCTATTGAAGGGGCTGCCTTAATTATTTTTTATATATTTTTCATAGGTTCTTTGTTTTATATAGTGTGAGGTACTAAAAATATGGACTGTAAAAAACAAACAAATCTAAAGAATTGTAGTTGTACATATTTTGGTTGTCCTAGAAAAGGTATATGTTGTGAATGTATAGCTTATCATAGGCAAAGAAAGGAACTTCCTGCTTGTTATTTTTCAAAAGAAGCAGAGAAGGCGTTTGATAGATCTATTGATTATTTTATAAAAACACATACTTAAAATTATTTTTTTCTTCCTAATATTAATATATGTTTCTTTTCAAAAGGGTCAAGTTTTTTCATATCAATTATTTCAAAGTTTTTTTTAAAATTATTTATCTCAGTTTCTATAATTGTTTTTTCATTGCCAGAAGATATTGCAGATAGTTTTAAACTTAATAAAATATAGCCTTTGTCTTTTAAAAATAAATCTGCATTTTTTTTTAATATTTCTATTTGATTTTTTTGAGATACATCTTGTATTATAAAATCAATTTTTCCATTTATTAGTTGTGCATATTCTTCTGGTTTGTTTGCATCTCCATATATTGGTATCAAATTTTTTCTTTGAAGAGAAAGTAAATATAGTTTTTGCAAACTATGTGGTGAAATGTCTATTCCATATATACATCCATCTGTGATAATGTCTGAAATATAAGATATTGTATATCCTTCTGCAGCACCAAGATACAATATATTGTCTGTTTTCTTAAATGGAATGTTTGTTAATCCTTTTTTTATACCTGCTGCAATTTTTGATCTATTTGGATCCCATAATCTTTTTTTTTGTGTATTTAGGTCTTTTGTGAACAATAGCCCATTTTCAAAAAATATATTTTCCATATTTTCACAAACTTTTTTGTCTTTTTTGTATTTTTTTTTCCAAGCTTTCAGAAATGTCTTTTTTATAGTAGTCAGCTTTTGCTGCTAATGAGATTGTTGTTGCCAAGGTTCTTGCCATTTTTGCTTTGTTTTTTTGTTTTGTATTAATTATTAATGGGTGGTTGTATAAATAACCATATTTTGGTGTTTTCTTTTTGTATCTTAAAGCTTTAAATAATGATTTTTCTGCACCTAATAGTTGTATGGTTCCTGCAGGTAATTTAGATAATTTTTCTAAACTTCCTGTGATTTCTAATATTTTACAAGTTATTTCTGTTCCTGCAGTTTTGTATAAATTTGGATAGTTTTTTTTTATATGTTCGTTTAGGTTGTTTGTAATATCTTCTTTAAGTTCAATTAAGTTTAGGAATGTTTTACAAAGGTTTATGTAATTTTGTTTGTTTTTTTTATCAAGGGTTATACCAATATCTGCATTAGTTATTTTAAGTATTTCTGGAATTATTTTTTTATCAATTCTTATTTTTGTAAGTGTTGTCTCATTTATTGTTTCTAATAAATATATTTCACAATATTCTTTTATTGAAACCAATTCATTTAATGTAGGATATTCAAGATCAGAGACAATTCTGAATGTTTCATATAGTTCATTAATGTTTTTTGTAAGCCCATTTGATATTTTTGAAAGAGTTAATGTAGTTTCATCATTTGTTTGTAGTTCTTTTTTTATTTGTTCTTTTGTGATTTTTAAAATATTATCTTTGTGTTCCATGTTTTTCTTTCCATTGTTTTTTAATGCTTTTGTTTTTATTATAAACAATTATTGATAATTAATGAATATAAATTGATTGTATATTATAAAAATAGTTAAATATAATCTTTTTGTAAAAAGGCATTGTTCTTTTTAGGTAATGTGTTATTTTAAAATGATTTAATAGACTTGCTGTTGTTTAAAAACATTAGTTAATGGTTACTGTTTCTCCAATTGCTGTGCCAGGAAGTCCTTTTTCAAATTTAGCTCTGATAACTCCTTTATTCCCATGTGTTGCAATTATTTTTCCTTTAATCTTTTTGTTTGTACTTGTAGTGTATATTACATTTTTCCCTAATAGTGGTACAACTTCTTTTTTTGTTTTATATTTTTCTGGATCATTTATTGATAAAAGATATTGTTTTTCATTTTGAACACGTATCCCTCTTCTATTACTTAATATTGTTGCTTGCATATTTTCACCTTTTTGGTATTATTTAAATTGTTTGTATAATATTATGGATACAAACTATTTTAAAATATGATTGTGTGAATATTAATTAGATATTTATGACAAAATGCATTTCTTCTCAGTATATTGCAGGGATAGATGAAGCAGGAAGGGGTTGTGTGTTAGGCCCATTAGTTATAAGTGTGTGTGTTATCCCAGAAGATAAGCAAGAATATTTTAGGCAAATAGGTGTAAAAGATTCAAAGCTTTTAACAAAAAAACAAAGAGAATTTTTGTTTGATAGAATAATTAATGAGTCAGTTGAGTATAAAATTATTGTCATTCCTGCAGAAGAGTTAAATGTATTAATGAAAGAATATTCTTTAAATGAAATAGAAGCACAAAAAGCTGCAGAGTTACTTTTTTCTTTAAAAACTGATGTTTCTTTAGTTTATGTTGATTCTCCTGATGTTACACAAGAACGATTTAAAAAAAGAATTTTGGATAATTTAAAATTAATAGGTGGTAATCCAAAAAAATATAATATTATTTCTGAACACAAAGCAGATTTTAATTATCCTGTTGTAGGGTGTGCATCTATTCTTTCTAAAGTAACAAGGGATTCTTGGATTAAAAAACTTACTGGTAAAGATATTTCTGGATATTCTTCTGATCCAAAAACAATATCTTTTTTAAAAGATTATATCATAAAATATAAGAAGCTCCCTGAATATGCAAGGACAGAATGGAAAACAATTGATAATATTATGTCTGAGCTTTATCAAAAAAAAATAGGTTGGTTTAATGAAGATGGCAAAACAAAATAAGGATGAAGATATTAAAAAAGAAGATTTAGATAAATTGGATGAATTAATGCAAGCATTGTTTCTTAAGTTTATTAAATTCAATAATAAGCAATTACCACTTAAATTAAATTTACAAGTTGATAAGTTTTTACCTGATGAAAAACCTATAGAATATATAGAAAATTATATTATTTCTCCTCCCTATATTTTAGTCACATTATATACACCTTATTCCTTAAATGAATTAAGGTTTGATATAGATGATAAAACAAATGTTTTGTTAATTGCAAGCATTGATGGGGTGTATATAAAAGAATATTGGTTTGGTGTTCCACTTATTAAAAATAGTATAAAGCCAACATACAAGAATAATATTTTAGAAATAACACTTCTTATTGATGATGATTTACAAAAATAATTTTTTTTATTTGAAACATTCTTTTTTATAACTTGTTATTTCTTGGACAATTTGTTTTTGTTTTTTAAAAGCACATATTAAAAAAAGTGGTCCTGCCCAGGATCGAACTGGGGATCTCTACCATGTCAAGGTAGTGTCATAACCACTAGACCACAGGACCTTTTTTTGTTTTTCTTAGTTCTGTAATTAACAAACAACTTTTACAAATTTCTTGGCTTGTTGTTTCTCCACATATTTTGCATTTTTTTGTTTGTGTTTTTTGATTGTTTGTTATCTCTTCTATATTAATAAGTTCCTTTATTTTTAAAAAGCTTCTTATTAGTGAAAATTTTGTTCCTGGATATTTAGTTTCTAAATTATTTAATATTTCACGTATATCGTTTCGTTTAGCTTCAGAATAATATGGGCAATCTTCTGAGAAAAATGGGATGTTGTTATACAGTGCATATGCTCCAATTTCTTTTTCTGGTGTTAAATAAAATGGTTTAATTCTAGGTGTTGTTTCATTTAGTTCAATTAGTCCTGCTGTTGGCCCTGTTCTAAATAGTCTGATATGGTCATTATCAAGTAAGTTCATAAGAATAGTTTGTGTTTCGTCATCTAAATTGTGTGCTGTTGCTATTTTTGAAAATTGCTCTTTTTTAGATAATTTGTTTATTGCTTTTCTTCTTAATACTCCACAATATGTGCAAATTGTTCCAATTTTTTTATCATAAATTTTTGCAATTTCTTGTGTAGTTATTCCATATTCTTTTTTGTGGGATGTAACTAGGAATTGGATTTTGTTTTTTTTACAAAAGTTTTGAATAACTTTTTTAGCTTTGTCAGAGTATCTTTTAATTCCTTCGTCTATAAATATTACTGATATTTTTACATTTGTATTTTTATAAAATTTATTTAAAAGATACAAGAGCACCATTGAGTCTTTTCCGCCAGAAACAGCAATTCCTATTTTTTCATTAGGTCTTATAAGTTTGTAGGTTCTAATTGTTTTTTTAAGCCTTTTTTCAAAGAATTCATTAAAATGTTCTTTACAATAGTTGTGTTTTCCATATGCTAAATAAATGATTGCAGGTTTTTGGCATTTATCACATTTTATTGTGTCATCCATTTTTCTCATTTTGTTATTTTTATAATTTCTATTTCTGTTTTTTTGTTTATTTTGTATGAGATTGGTATAAATTGGTTATTTATTTTTATAAGAACGGTTTCTGGATTTATATTTTTTTGAATTAATATTTCTCTAATTGTTTTGTTTTTTAAGTTTCCATTGATTACTATTTTTGTTGTTTTCATATATATTTCATCTTACCATTTGTTTTTATTTTTATTTAATTTTTTTAATTGTGTTTTTTTTATTAATTACTATATAAAAAGATTTCTATTCTTAATTATTTTATATTTTATAATAATATGGGGAAAATTAAATGGTGTAAATTTATGACAACAGCAAATAATTATATAAAAGAAACAATTGAAAATGAATATAATAAATCAAAAGATGAGAATTATAATTATAAGCAATTATATTCTAACAAACTTATAGATTATAGAGCACAAAAAGGTTCTGTAATAAGAATACCAAAACCAACAAATATCCCAAGAGCAAGAGAGTTAGGGTATAAAGCAAAACAAGGTTTTGTAATTGTTTTTGTTAAAGTTAGAAAAGGTTCTGGTCTTATTAAGAAACCAAATATGGGAAGAAGACCAAAAAGGGTTGGTGTAAATAAAATTACCAGAAGGATTTCTATACAGAGAATTGCAGAACAAAGAGCAGGTAAGCAATTTCCAAATTTAGAAGTTCTTAATTCTTATTATGTTGGGGAAGATGGTCAAAAGAAGTATTATGAAGTTATATTGGTTGACCCATATAACCCTTCAATTTTATCTGACAAAGATATAAATTGGATATTTTCGTCTGCGCATAAAAAAAGAGTAGAAAGAGGTTTAACAAGTGCAGGGAAAAAGAATAGAGGTTTAAATAATAAAGGTAGAGGTGCAGAAAAGATAAGGCCATCTCTTCGTGCAAATTCAAGAAAAGCAAGATAGTTTATAAAAAAAATAATTTTGAGAAGTGTATGATTTCAAATATTTTTTTAGCAACAGCACTTGAAGATACATTATGGTGGGTCTTAGTTATTGCTTTTGCCGCAATTGTATATGGTTGGGCAAAAGGCAAAATGGGGAATAAGACTGTTGCTGTTATTCTTGTAATTTTTCTTGTAATTTTTGTGTTTTTGAGATTTACAGAGCTTGTTTGGTTAATAGCAATTGGTGTTGTAATTTGGGTTCTTTTCGGAGATGTTATAAAGAAGGAAATTAAAAGTTGGTGACATTTTTGGATGTTCTAAATTTTATAATTATTGCTGTTTTAATGATTATTTTTGGGCAATATAATTTAACTATTATTTCTGCAATTATTTTGGGTATTTATTTTATAGGCATGCCTAGTTGGTGGAATGGCATTTTACTTTTTTTGTTTATATTTTTAATTTTTGTGTTTGGTGGGCTTTCTGGTTTTGAGTTGCCAGCAATTATTATTTTGGCCATAATTTATATATTTTCAAATCTTTTTTCAAAAAAGAAAGATAAATCAAGTGGTATGGATGATTTTGCAAAACTTTTTGGTGGAATGGGTGGTTAGTTTTTTTAGTTGTTAAAAATAGTTTGTTTTAATAATTTTTAATTTAAATTATTTTATTTTGTTTAAAATATTCCTGTTTTCTTCTAAGATGTCTTTCATGATTTTTGTTAATGTTTTTATTTCTGCTTTAATGGATGTAATTTGATCTTCTAATTCTGCAAGTTCTTTTAATAATGTGGAGTCATCTGTAGTTGACGTTTGTTGTTCTTGAGGGCCATTTATGTTTTCTTGTTCGTTTGTTAGTTTATCTATTTCTTTTGTTGTTTCTACTAGTTCTTTTTCTGGTTTTTCTTCTTCAGTAGTTTCAAATACTGTTGGCTCTTGTGTTTTTGTTTCTTGTATTGATGTTTCTTTTGGTTGTGTGTTTATAGTTAATTCATTGTAATTTTCTATAATTTCTTGTTCACTGACGCCAATATCTTTTAGTGTTGCAATTATTGTGTCTTTGTCTAGTTTTGCATCTAATAAATCTTTTATAGTTTCCTGTATTATTTTTTTGTCTACCATTTTCCCATTTTTTTTAATTATTTTTTCTTAAACAAATAGAATATGTTAGTTATTAAAAATGTTTTGTTTCTTTTATCTTTTATTAGATAATTGGTGTATTTATGGAAATTGCAAAATGGAATTCTCTTTTTGAAGGAAAATATGTAAACCAAGATTTAAGTATTTATTATAAAGACGATATTTTTGTAACAGTTATTAAATTGAATGATGCCAAAAATTGTTTGATTCAGTTAAATAAGATTTATTTAGCACAAGGCGATTGTGAATTATTTGTGACTACTTTGCCTTATCCTGCAATAGTTTATGAAAAGCATTTTGCATTAGGTGAAGATGAGACCTATAAATATATACTTATAAATACAGATTTGGAATATTTAGAATCTAGTTTGATAAACACTTATATTGATAAAAAAATTAAATATTTAGAAAAGTTAGGTGATTCTGTTTCTTCGGTTGTAGGCTCATATGACTTAAAATTAATTCCATTTCATTTAATTCCTAAAGATAAAAAAGATTATTTTTTTTCAGATCCTAATGTTTTAAAATTATTGGTTAATCTTCCTATAGATTTTGGAGTTTCTCCAATAGCCCCAATTAATGAATTGGTGTTAGGTTATAAGGAAAAGAAGAGTGTTACAGCTTCATTAGAAAGTTTAAGATCTGTGTTAGTTTATAATGGTTCGTTAGATGAAAGATTATATTGCTTAAAATTAGTTTGTGAAAATTTTTTATTATCTTTTAGAAATGTAATTGTTTTTGATAAATTTGACTATTTCCATACATTGTCTCATCCCCAAACTAATTTTACTGTTTTGAAGGAGTATGGTTTAGATATAAGTCCTTTAGGGTTTCCATTAAATATAGTTGATAAATATGCTATTAAATTTCCTTTATCTTTTATTCCAAAAGAAGCATTTGTAAGTTTGTTTAAGTTTTCTTTAAGTTCTTTAAAAATTTTTAATCAAGTATACACCTCAGATGTAACAACTTTTGCAGATTTAATTTGTAGAATTAAAAAGTTACCTACAACAGATGAGTTTACTGATTTTGAGAAGGAAAGGATTATTTCTAAGTTATACATTTTAGATGCAAAGTATAATTCTTTTTTTGGTAAAGGTA
>DAOPNM010000020.1:0-9128 GCA_035357435.1 archaeon
TTTCTAAAATAAAACAAAAATTAAAATCATCAGAATACCTTATATTATACGCAAGTGTAGCAGTTTGCTCACTCATCTTCTCTATATTCCTTGCATGCAATTTTGGGAAATCAAGAATAGGATATATATCTATATTATTACTACAAAAACAAATACCTCAAAAAATAAATTATATCGAATTTGGGGCAGGAATTATTTTTACAGTATGTATCGCAATATTACTTGTACTTTTATTCTTAAATAACATCATAACCTTCATAAATAAAACAGATCTAAAAAAAATAAATATTATAATAATAATAACATCAACTATCTTGTTGTTAATAATAACTAACTTTCATTTGCCAACAATATTTGTATTCCTATTAAGTATTGGCATTGGCTTTTTACCAATAATTTTTAAAAAAAGCAGAATTGTTTTAACAGCATATCTTATGATACCAACATTATTGTTTTATATATAAACAAAAAAATTAAATATCATCTTTCTTTGCATTCCTGTATCTTTCAATAATTTGTGGTGCAAAAAAATTATCATACCAATCTTGCCATGCATTGTAAAGAGAATTATAGTCCTTGCTACCTTTTTCAGAAATCAACTCTTCTTTCAATAATAACAATTTATTATGTGCAATTGAAGTATACTCTGACTCTAGCAACTCAAAAACATTCATTTGTTTTGCAACATTTACTTGATGTTCTTTTTCTTTGGAATATAATTTAATAATGTCCCATACTTCTTCAATAGACATTCCAGTTAACTTACAAATCTTTGGAAACAATTCAGAATCTTTTAAGGCATCCTCGTTTAAAATTAAAGAATCTTTAGATGCATCATATTCCATTATGTTTAACAAACCACCTTCTGCATCTGGATCAATATTCCAATGTTTTTTAACTTCTGTAATCTGAACAATTCTCCTATAACTTTTTAAAGAACCTTTAAACCTAATTGGCTTTGCAACAACAACAATATCTGTTGCTTTAAAAGAAGTTGTAGGAACTTCCAAATCATTCACAACTCTATCCCACACAGCATATGCAGAATCTGCATGCACTGTCCCCAAAACAACATTACCTGCAGCACCAACTCTCATTGCTTCATAAAGAACCTTTGCTTCTACACTTCTAACTTCCCCAACAACCAATGCAGAATCTCCTAATCTCAATGCAGTTCTTAAAGCATCTTCTGGCTTAACTTCTGTAGTTGCCTCATCACCAACACCACCAATTGATGATTTTGTTTTTAGTCTTTGAATATTATATCCTATATTTTTCATATACATTACAGGTAATTCCAATGTATCCTCTTGAACAATAATCCTTTTATTTTGTAAAATTTCTTGCATTAATGCTGCAACCAATGAAGTTTTACCAGAACCTCTTGACCCTGCAATAATCATAGTTGTGCTATTATCTATAAAAAAACTTAAAAGGCCTGCAGCTAATGGAGAAAGCATTTTCACATTAATAAATTGAGGCAAAGTCCATGGAGTTTCTTTATGTAACCTAAATGCAAAAGCAATACCGTCTGTTGCTAATGGTCTTCCAATAACTGCAATTCTCGTTTGTAAATCTTCCAAATCATAATCTAAGACAGGATGGGCATCATCAAATGGCCGTCCAGACATTGCTCTAACTTTCCCAACAAAAGATTCTGCATCTCTTTCAGGATACATAATGTTTGTTTGACATTGACCAAATTTAGAATGGACCAAATAAATTGGCTTTGAACCTAATGGAGAATCCAAATAAACATCGGTTACATTTTTATCAGAAAGCAATAATTCCAAAATACCATACCCTATAGTATATCTTGTAACAATCTCTGCAAGAGAAAGAATATCATCAGGAGATAAACTCACATTATATCTTCTTGCGATATCTATAATGGTGCTTTGATAAATCCTTTCAAAATATCTTTTTGTAGTAGAACCAACGGTCAAAGAAACCCTACCTGGTTGATAACCAGCCACGGTTTCTTTTGTTTTTGTAAGAATAAAATATTGATCAGGAGAAAGTGTATATTCCGGAGGATTAATTATATATTGATATTCAATCTTATCAGGATGCTTAAAAATTTGGACATTTGAATTAAGAACTTGATATTCATCAACTAACTGTAACTTTTCCATATCTTTAAATTGCAATTCTGAACCAATAAATGCAGGCTTAATTTCAACCTCAAACATTGTTTTATAAATATCAGAAAGATCAGAAATATCTTTTATTTTCATAAGAAGTGGTTTAAGCGTTTTAATAAACTCTGTCTTATCATATTCAGACTTAAGTGCTAACAAATGTTTTTCATTTGCTTTAAAACATTTTTCGCATGGTTGGCCAATTACTTGTTGTGCCCTTTGTTTTGTATTTTCTAATTCTTTCAACAAACTAATATATGAAGCAATAGGGTCATATGACAAAAGATCTCTTGCAAACTTAAGAATATTATTATGTCTTTCAGGATAACACTCATCACAATCCATATCTGTAATTCCCAAATAAGAACTAACCCAAACAGCCCTTGTATCAAAACTAAGAAGAAGATTCACCATTTCTTTTAAATATTTTGTTTGCTCTTCAGTATATATTCTTTCATAAACTTCTGAAAGAATAACCTGATCTGCATCAACTGTTTCTAAAACATGCATCACATGATATCTACATCTTGGATCATCAGAAATAGATGTACCATACACACAATTACGGCAATCAAAAACTAATTTTCTTTTTGAACCTTCTGTTAAAACGGTATAATCTCCAACAGTATAATTTCCAATTTTCATAATATCTCAAATTATTTACTACTCTTCTCTTTATTTATAAGATCTTTCCATTCTTTATCAATATGCTCTTGAAGTTCCTTAAGAACATACTTATTTTCTTGTTTAAATAAATGACTATATTTTGTTTGATATTTAAAAAACTCATCAATAGGTACTTTTTTAGAAGGTTTATAATTTATAGTATATTTCCCATTTTCATATTCATACAATGGCCAAAAATTAGTTTCTGTTGCTAGCTGTGCTACCTTAATTGATAAATTAGATGGACATTTCATATTAGTAGGGCATGGAGAAAAAACATTAATTATTTTTGGTCCTTTAATTGAAAATGCTTTCTCCATTTTTGTATGAAGATCAATTAAATCACCAACACTTGCTTGTGCAACATATGCAGGATTATGTGCAATACATATTTCTGTAAAATTCTTTCTATATTCTTGTTTTCCAAAAGACATTTTTCCTGATGGTGTAGTGGTTGTAGATGTCCCTCTTTCTGTTGCAGAACTCCTTTGATTACCTGTATTCATATATCCTTCATTCTGATAACAAACATAAACAAAATCATGTCCTCTTTCAATTGCACCAGAAAGTGATTGTAAACCAATATCATATGACCCGCCATCCCCTGCAAACACCATAAACTTAACATTATCTTTAATCTTTCCCTTTTTCTTCAAAGAAAAATATGCTCTCTCAACACCAGAAATTGTTGCTGCAGAGTTTGCAAAAACAGAATGAATCCATGGAACATTCCAAGAAGTAAACGGAAAAGAAGTAGTTGTTACTTCTGAACAAGATGTTGCATTTGAGACAACCACTGGGTCATTTGTTGCAGATAAACATGTTCTTGCAATAATTGGGATTGGGCACCCAGAACAAGTACCATGACCTGGAACTAATCGCTTTTTTAAAAAAATTTTTTCTGCAAGTTCTTTATCATTCATACATTTATCAATTTTACATTTATAACTATTATTTTAAACCAATATATCTTTCTTTAGGAATCTTCTTCTTTATAAAACTACTTATTAAATCTTCAATATCTTTTTCATATAAATCTCTTCCACCTAAACCAAAAACATATGAATAAATTTGTGGAGAAAATTTAGAACCATAAAAAGAAACAACCAAATCTTTATAAATTGGTGAAAAAGAACCAGGGCTTTCCGCCCTTTCCAAAACAATAATTTGCTTTGCATTTTTTAATATTTTAAAATACTCTTCATAAAAAAATGGCCTTAAAAGAATAGGTCTCAAAAGACCTACTTTTTTTCCTTGTTCTCTAAATTTATCAATCACTTGCTTTGAAGTGCTTGCACTTGAACTTAAAACTATTAAAACAATATCAGCATCACTTGCAAAATAATCTTCAAAAATCTTTATATCTTTTTTAAAAATTTTCTTAAATTCTTTTGAAATAAAATTAAAATTGCTTTTCACATCATTAAATGCATTAAACATCTCAGACCTTACCTCAAAATAAGAATGGGGAGGAACAAGTGGGCCAACAGTTATTGGATTCTTGGTGTCCAACAAATAATGTTTAGGTGTATACTCCCCAATAAATTTTTTTACTAAATTATCCTCAAAAACAACTACAGGTTCAACACAATGACTTGTAATAAATCCATCTATACAAACCATACTTGGAAGATTCACAGATTCAGACAGCCTTAAAGCAAACAACATCATTTCATAAGCCTCTTGTGAACTTTCACAATAAAATTGAAGCCAACCTTGATCTAAGGCAGACATAGAATCAGAATGATCACAATGAATATTTATTGGAGAAGAAATTGCTCTGTTTGCTACAGCCATAACAATAGGCAATCTTAAACCAGAAGCAACACTTAACATTTCATACATATACAATAATCCTTGAGACGCAGTTGCTGTCATTGCTCTTACACCTGATGCAGATGCACCAATAACTGCAGACAATGAAGAATGCTCAGATTCTGTTAAAATTAGTTCTGTATCAACCAAACCATCTGAAACATGTTTTGCAAAAGTTTCTGCAATTGGGGTTTGTGGTGTGATTGGATACAATGCAACAACATCGGGATTAATTTGCCTCATTGCATAAGCAATAGCTTCTGCACCACTCAATGCTCTTTTGTTTGCCATAATTATTTCTTTTTTAATTTATTTATTTTATTAAACTTTTTGCTTTTGCTTAATTTTGGGTTAATAGCTTTCTTACTTGTTTGTGGTAAAAAAGAAATATCAAAATCATTTTCTTTTTGCATAGTTATCGCTTTTGTAGGACAAACTTCTGCACAAATACCACAACCTTTACAAAAATCTAAATCTGTTTCTCCGCGTTGTATACTTTTATTTTTCTTAATCGCAAGTATACAATTTTCTGGACAAAAATTATAACATTTCATACACTGAATACATTTTTTCTTATCCCAAACTGGCCTTTCTGTTCTCCAAGAACCTGTTTTGTTTTCTATAGAAGTACCTCCTTGTAAAGCACCCCCTAATAGATTATTACTTTTTTTGTTCATAAAAAATCATATTTAAAAATAATGGTTCCCTCTTCTTAAACATTTAAGATTAGATTCAATTAAATTAATTTTACCTTTCTTTTTTAACTCTAAAGAAATTGCTTTTTCTATACTTTCATAATCAACAACATCAAACAAACTAATAAGAGTGCCTATTAAAACAACATTAGGAGAATCTATATTTTCTTGAGTAATAATTCGATTTGCATCAACTAAATAAATGGGATTTTTTGTTTTAATTTTTTTTTCAAAAAACTCTTTTGATTTATTTGAATTAATTATATATGAACAATTATAATTTCCTAAACCCGGTATAGAAAAAAACAAACGATCATCTAAAACAATAACAACATCAGGATTAACAATTGGCTCATGGGTTCTTATTCTTATATCTGAAATTCTTAAAAAAGAACGCACAGGTGCTCCTCTTCTTTCAGCACCAAACTCTGGAAAGGCCTGAATTTCTTTGCCCTCTAATAAAGCACCCTCTGCAACCATTTGTGCAAATGTCTTAGCCCCTTGTCCAGCTCTTCCAAAAATTATTACTTCAAAGATTTGTTTCATAGTATAATAATAGTAGATATTAGAATTTTTATATTTAACGATTTATAATAAAATAGAGACCAAATTGTAAAAAGTGAATAAAAAATGAAAAACTTAGAAAAAATGTTTTATCCAAAATCAATTGCATTAATAGGAGCTTCAGACAAAGAAGGGTCTGTTGGAAAAACAATTTCTGAAAATCTTTTAGATTACAAAGATGGAGAAATATACTTTGTAAACCCAAGAATAACCAAATTATTTAACAAACCAGTCTATAAATCAGTTCTTGAAATAAAAAAACCAATAGATTTAGGAATAATTGCAGTCCCTGCAGAAACAGCAATAGAAATTACAAAACAATTAGGGGAAATAGGATGTAAAAACATATTAATAATTAGTGCTGGATTCAATGAAATTGGAAAAATAGAACTTACAAACAAACTTTTAGAATTACAAAAAAAATATAATTTGAACATAATTGGTCCAAACTGCTTAGGTTTTCTTAATCTACAAAATAAACTAGATGCAACATTTAATTCTAGAAAAAAACTAAACTTACCTAAACAAGGAAATATATCATTTATTTCACAATCAGGAGCACTAGGGATAGCAATATTAGATCTTGCAAATTATGATAATTTAAAAATAAATAAATTCATTTCATATGGGAATGCAATTGACACAAATGAATGTGATCTTATAGAATATTTATACACAGACAAAGATACAGATGTAATAATGTGCTATATTGAAGGAACATCTAATGGAAAAAGATTTTACCAAACTATAAAAGAAGTAAGCAAAACTAAAAAAATAATTGTTCTCAAAGGAGGATTAGGTAAAAAAGGTGGGGGCGCAGTAAAAAGCCATACAGCTGCAATGATTGGGTCTAGTGAAACATTTAAAGTTGCAGTAGAACAAGCAGGAGGATATTTTGTGGAATCAATAGAAGAAATGTTTAACCTTGCAAAAACATTTTCTATATACAAAAATATTAATTTAAGAAATATACAAATCATAACAAATGGTGGTGGCTTTGGAGTACTTGTTACAGACCAAATTGAACAAAGTGGAATGCCATTAGCAAAAATAAAAAAACAAACTTATGAAAAAATTAAAAAAAATGTCCCAGAATATGCTGTAATAAAAAACCCAATTGACCTAACAGGAGATGCAACAACACAAAGATTTATAACAACAATAAATTATTGCTTAGAAGATACTAATGTTTCTGGAATAATAATTCTTTTCCTTTTTCAATTGCCAGGGATAACACAAGACATTATTCCTGAAATAATAAACATAAAAAAACAAGCAAAAAAACCAATATTTATAATGACAATTGGAGGAAACATTACACGAGAATGGATAAATAAACTTAAAGATCAAGACATTGTGTGCTTCAAAGACCCTTCTGATTTTGGAAAAACTATAAAAAAAATATATAAAAAATAGTTTTTCAAAAAAACAATTTAATCAAAAATAGATAGATTATACAAAACAAAATTTAACATAAAACATAAAAATAACAATAAACTTATATATAAAACGCAACATAATATTATTACAAAGGGCTCTTAGTTCAGCGGTAGAATGCATCCTCAGCAAGGATGAGGTCGCGAGTTCGAATCTCGCAGAGTCCATTATTAAAAAAACAATATTTAAAAACCATTTGAATAAATATATAATAAATTAATAAATGGTTAATAAATGGATAATATAGTATAATATACAAAAACATAAAAAAGATGATAAAAATGAATATACCAATGTATAGAGAATTCCAAAAAAAAGAATTTGGAAATAAAAATGAAACAATGTCTATGTCACAAGTATTTTCTAAAATAAGAACTTATGAAAAATTAGTAAATACAGACATTACAACATACACAAAAGAAAAATTAAACAACCTAAAAAAACAAATAATAGATCTAAGAAAAGAACTAAAAGACTATCTTGCAAAAAATGAAATACCAGACAACATGCTTGAAAGATTTGAAGATGCAGACTTTATTGCAGATGATAAAATATTAGAAATAGATAAAAAAGTATTTAAATAAAATTAAAAAAAATTAATCATTATTCTTTTTTATCTTCTTCTTTGAAACAACATTCTTTTTCTTTATAACACTTTTAGATTTATTTTCTGTTAACTTATTTAACTCCTTTAAAAGATTATCTAAATCTATACCATAATTTAAACAAACCATCTCTAATGTTAAATTACCAAATTCCAATCTAGCCATTGGACAAGACACACATGGTACATAATATTTAGACAAAATTTCTTCTCCTCCTTTTAGTTTATAAACCTCTTCAATTGTTGTTTTTTTTGTAATCATATAATCACCTTTTATCTAATTTTATTTATTTAATTTTAACTATTTTATTTTTAAAACATACTCTGGGAAAGATGGCAAATAAACATTAATAATTTTTCCAGAGTTAGTTTTGGCTTTCACACTTGAATGCACTGCATCAAAACCAATAATTTTTTTAATATTATATTTCTTTAACATTCTTTTATAAACAAAATCAGAACTAGGAACTAACTCAAAACCTAATTCTTCTGCCAATTTTGGGTGTTCTGCAAAAATCCATGTTACTGTAGAAATATAATCTACATTGTTTTCTTTTGCGACTTTTAATATTTTATAATATATATTTTTTAATTGTGGAATGGTTGCTCTTTCTTTATTATGTAATAAAGTTACATCTAATGTGTTTTTATCTGTAATATAATAATATACAACATATCCAGAATTAGACAATGTTTTATAATTTACAGAGCCATCCTTTCTTTGTTTAGAAATATATGAAAGACCATATTTTTTAAACTGATCTGAAGAATTCAAATCATTTTGTTTATTTTTTTTAAAAGAATCATGGGTAACCTTTAACTCTTTTTCAATAACTGCTTGTTTTCGCATTAACGGTTTTTGTATTTTGGGGGTCATAATATTTTAGATCGCCTCTTATTTTTATAAACTATCAACTATTATTTAATTTCAAAACATATTCTGGCAGATCAGAAAAAAAAACAATAACTACTTTCCCAGATTTAGTTAAAACTTTTGCAGAAAAATTATCTATATTAAAACTAATTATTTTTTTAACATCATATTTTTTTAACTGGCGATTAAAATTAGCATCAGAACCAGGAACTAATTTAAAACCCAATTTTTCTGCTAATTTTGGGTGCTCTGCAAAAATCCAAGTGTTTGTATAGATGTATTTTACATTATTTTTTTTTGCAACATCAAATAATTTATTAAACACTAATTTT
>DAOPNM010000021.1:0-8586 GCA_035357435.1 archaeon
ATGGACAAACTAAGACAACAAGACCCATCATTAGATAAAAAACTAGATAAATATTTATTAGAGATTATAGAAAAAGAAGACAATTTAGTAATAGATTCTTGGACCTTACCATATCTTACAAACAAAGGCATAAGAATATGGTTAAAAACTAGTTTAGAAGAAAGAGGAAAAAGATTAGCATTAAGAGATAATGTGTCATTTAATGAAGCAATTAAAATTATAAAAAGAAAAGACAACACATCTATTAATCTTTTCAAAAAACTATATGGTTTTGAATATGGAAAAGATTTATCTGTATTTAATTATATTATAAACACAGATGACTTAACAATTGAAGAAGTTTATAAAAAAACAGTGAAAATACTTAAAAACAAAATTAAATAATATTTTTCTTTAAATTTTTAATATACCTATATCTAAAAAAAATAGTCAACAAAAAAAACTAAGGGATAATTTCTGGGCCAATATATTCTTTATAACTAAAATCATCTACACATAACTTCTTCTCAAATATAAATTGTTTAATTCGTGTATTATATCCATTAGTTACAACATCAATTGTTTTCTTTGTTAAATCACAAAGAAAATCATAATCTTGTTTATCCCAGGGTTTAGTAATATTTGAATATAAACATCTTCCACCACAAATTGAATAATATTTACACAAATCACAACCGCTTGGTTTAATTGATTTATGCATAAGTTCTTTCTCAGTAATTTTTGAAAAAATATTCCCTATATAATATGTATACATCCCAACCATAATAGGGCAAGGAACAATATTCCCATCTGTTTGAATCCCAAAACCATAATGTCCTGCACCACATGGTAAATAATATCCTTCAAAATCTTTATTATTTTCCAAATCAATTAATCTTTTTGTAATCCCTAAAAAAGGATATAGCTTAATAACATTACCTTTTTGCAATTCATCAAGCCAAAATGAATAAAGTTTTTTTAAATCTGAAAAATACGTTTTACTCCACAATTTAAATTTTCTAAACTTAAAATCTGGATAAAAATTTGCATTTAGTTGCCAATGAATTTCTTTAAAACAATAATCTTTATTATTTAACAAATACATAACCTCATCATAAAAAGAAATTGGCTCCATTAATGTCATTCGTGCAATTATATTACCTTTATATCCATTTTTAAGAATAAACTTTATATTTTGCACAAGTTTATCATAAGTGCCTACACCTCTAAAATAATCTGTTGTTTCTTTACAACCATCAATAGACACTAAAATAGTAGAAAAATTATTTAATATAGTTGAACTTATTTTATCTAATAACAAACCATTTGTTTGAATAACATAGGTACAAGGAAAATCAATTGCTTTAACAATATCTTCTATCTTTGTATAAGATAATAAAGGTTCTCCACCATAAAAAACAAGAACAGGATTATTATATTTTTTTAAAAAAGAAACTAAATCAGAAACATTAAATGCCATTTCTTCTGGAAGAGATTCATCTACTTCTGGAAAATTACAATAATTGCTATTTATTTTTTTATCAAATGCCAACTCACCACAATATTTACAACAAAGATTACAAGAATTATTTATAATTAAATGAAATACAACCATATTGCTAATCACATCACTATATATTTTTCATTAAAAAATTAAAAACCATTTATTCTACATTTTTTTTGCAAACTAGAAACAACAGAATAATCAACATTATATTTTCCTAAAATATTAATAGGCAAAATTGCTTTCCCATGAAAATCAGATCCTCCACATTCAACTAACTCATATTGCTTAGCAAGTTGTTTTATTTTTTCAAGAAACAAATGCTCTTCAGGAACATCTAATTCTAAAGGAAGAGGAAATGTTGTTTCTACACCTGTTATTCCAAAATCTACTAAATGCTTAACAAAAAAATCAATATCTTCCTTTTGATAACCTTTTAAAAAAGAAGGATGCGGAAGAACTGAAACACCACCTGCGTTAGAAAGAACTTTAATTATTTTTTTTGCACGTGTTGGTGGTTGATCTAATTTTATTTTAATTTTATTTAAATATTTTTTAAAAACTTCTTGTAAAGAAGAGCCACACCCTTTCTTAATCATTGCTAAAGCTATATGTGTTGCCATTAATTGATGACCAGGAACCTGCTCTACAAGAACATCTTCATAAGAAATATCTATATTCATATCATTTAACACATCTATTTTCTTTAAAATATATTTCTGCTTTTGAACTTGATGCAACTCAAGAATCTTATTTAATTCATTATCTTCTTTATTAAAAAAATAACCTAATATTTCACATTCTGCACATTGAATTTCAACACCATCTATAAATTCAATATTTTTATTTGCCGCATAATTTCTTGCATCATTTAAGCCATCAATACAATCATGATCTGTAATAGAAATTGCTTTCAAATTTAAATCCTTACAAAAACTTATAATCTCAGATGGAGAAAAAAGACCATCTGAATAATTAGAATGAATATGTAAATCTGTATTTTTCATAAAATCAATCCATAAAATCAAAATAATTACTGCTTTGTTGCAAGTTTAATATCTTCATTTGTAACTGTTTTCCTCTTTGCATGATTTGCAAAAGCAATTGCTTTACGAGAAATTTCTAATGCAATCTCCTCTAAATAATTCCCTAACTCTACTGCTGCATCTTCTGAAACTCTTTCAGCACCTGCTTTACGAATAAGTCTATCTAATGCAGCAATTGGTAATTCTGCCATATGCCTTCCTCCATTTTGTAAAAAAAAACCATTATATATTATTTTTTAATCACAATGTTTTTTAAACACTTCTTTCTATTGTTATTTATTATAAAAAATGATAAAAATATGGCATTAATGGAATCTATTCTTTTACAAATTTCTCAAAACAAAACAAAATATAATGACCTTCTTTTAAAAATAAGACCAAACTATTCAAGTGAAGGGTCTGCAAGAGCCGCATTATCAAGAGCATTAAAAAATTTAATTGCATTTGGGGAAATTACAAAAACAAATGATTTTTATGAACTTACAGAAAAAGGAAAGCAAATAGTAGAAAACAAACTAAAAAATCCAAATTTAGCAATAATCAATGACCTACTAAATAAAACAAAAGGAACAAATCTTACATATGTTGATGAAATTATAAAAAATATACATATATATTTAGAAAAAGCAAAAATAGATCCAAGCCTCTTAAAAATGGGCAAAACAGGTGCAACATTTTATATTTCTGATTTAGAAAATATAAAAAAACTAGTAGACAAACAAATTTCTAATTATACACACTTATCTGAAACATTACAAAAACAAATAAACACATTGCAAGAACAAAACTTTGAAGATGCCGCATCATTTAATCTAGATGAAGATTCATTTGAATATATATATTATTTTTGCAAAATATATAACATAAATGAACTAATAATAGATTGTGCAATAGGTGGGCCAGAAACAATATCCTTTTTTGAAAAACATTCTAAATTTACAAAAAAAGGAGAAACAACATTTATTTTAAAAACAGAAAATATAGCAGATTTAAAAAAAATACTATTTGAAAGCTTTGAAAATACAATGAATCTAAAATTTAAAATATATTTAGAAGAAATAATTATAAAAGTAGAATTTGGAAGGTTATATATTACAGGACCATATAATCAAATAAATAAAATAAAAATAAAATAAAAAAGAAAAAAAACTATTTTTTCTTTTTTGAAACTTTCTTTTGTTTAATTTCATTCCATATTGGGTCAGCTAACTTGGCAAGCTTTTCATCGAATTCTATTAAACTTTTGTGATATTCATCGCTTTCTAAAGATTCTTTAGCTTCTTCATTTTCTGGCTTTGCATGTGTTGATTTTGCAATTTCATAGAAATCTTTATGATGATCTCTTATAAAACAAGGGGTTAATAAATTGCCCATGTCATCATCTAACTTACCATTATATTTCATAACCCAATTTCTTCCTTGTGTAAAGAAGTCAGAAAATAATGCATCTGTTAGTTTTTTACCATTATCATATAATTCATAAATTGTATCTTTATAATATGGTATAAACACACATGGCATAACCTTTCCATCCCAATCAATGTAAAAATACCCTGCTGGTCTTGCACAAGAAAGGCAACCTACAGATAAAATTGCACTATTCCAAAAATCGGCTACAAAATAATTTTTCTCTGTTAAAACCTTTACCCATTCTTTATAAAGAGCAATTCTTTGTTCTGGTGTAAGAGACAACTCAACATCTGGTTTCCTACCAATTGGCATAAATTGGAACATCCACATATAATTTGCTCTTAATTCTTTAAAATAATAATCATAAAAATCATCTTTTAATAACAAATTTACATTATTCCTTGTTGCTGTAACAGAAACACCATAAGGTACACCTGCCTCTCTTAAATTTTTCATAGCAGCTAATATTTGATCATAAATTCCTTTTCCTCTTCTTGCATCTGTTTCCTCTTTCATACCTTCAACAGAAATTGCAGGTGTAATATTCCCTACTTCTTCCATTTTTTTTGCAACATCTTTTGTAATAAGTGTACCATTAGTGTACATCAAAAAGAAACTATCTTGATACATCTTTGCAACATCAATTATAGTGTGGCCTTCATCTTCATAAAGTAATGGTTCTCCACCAGAAATAACATAAAAACGAATACCCATTTCATCATGTGTTTCTTTCATAACCTTCATTAAATAATCCCACTTTATTTTTGAAGTTTTCTTTATTTCTGATGCAGCATAACAGCCAATACATTTAAGATTACATTGTTGTGTAGGGCTAATTACAATTAAACTTGGTGGTTTAATACCATACTTTTTCTCATATGCTTTTATTACTTTTTGATTATCTTTGGCTAAAAATGCATTTGTAACCAAACTACCAATAAGTGTATCAATGACATGAGGAGAAATATAGCCTTTATCTACATTCTCAATAACAGAATTAATAAGCGCCATTGGTGCTTTTTCCATTATTTCTGCAGCACCATCTGGATAATGTTTAATTGAATTCTTTTTAACTATTCTCTTATAAAGATAGTTATCTAATTGCTTAAGTGCCTTTTCTCTTATATTTTTATTATAAGATATAGTTTTAACAGATTTAATAATTAATGTTTTTTTTACAGACATTTTGGGTCTCTTCCTCTTTTTTTTTTATGTGTTTTATATACACATAGTATTATAAAAATAAAAAAAACTAACAGGGGTTATCTACAAACCATAATATATTTCAAACTATTAAATAAAATGTTTTATTCACTATTTTATAAGGAAAATAACAATAAAACATTAAAATAATTAGCAACAAAACCTTTTTAAAGGGTTTGGTGGGATTCGAACCCACGATCTATCGGTCCGAAGCCGATTGCACAATCCACTATGCTACAAACCCATATTTTAAAAACAAAAAATCTAACCTAATTCCTTTTAAATATTTGTATATATAATTATATAATATTTAGAATAATTTAAAAAGAAGAGTAAAAAGAAAAAAATGTGAAAAATATGGAAACATGTACAAGTTGTAAAAAAGAAGTTACAAAAGACTATGTATCCTTCAAATGCCCTAATTGTGGAAAAACAAAAATAGTAAGATGTAACAGATGTAAAGCAATATCAAAAATATATAAATGCCCAGAATGTGGATTTATTGGGCCATAAAATGTGAAAAAATATGGGATACACACTAACAGTATATAAAATATACCCTGACGATCCAGAAAAAATAAATGAAATCCAAGAAAACATAAATAAACAAATAAATGACCCATACAAAATAAATCAAATAACTACAGAACCAATAGCATTTGGATTAAACTTAATAAAAGTTGCAATTATTTTTCCAGATAAAGAAGGATTATCCGATCAATTAGAAACTAAACTTAAACAAATACCAAATGTAAGTGAAATTGAACTAGAAGTATGTACATTAGTTTAAACTATTATAAAACAAAATAATAAAAACAAATAAAAAACAAAAAACTACTTCTCTTATTTCTTATTATTTTTTAAGTCATTATACACAAAATAGGCAGCTAACGCACCTTGTGCACATGCTAACAAAATTTGTTTTAATTCCGAAAAATTTGTTGCATCCCCTGCTGCAAATATTCCTGGAATATTTGTTCTTTGTTGCTTATCTACAATAATATATCCATCTTCATCTAACATTATATTTAATTTCTTTAAAAAATCTGTTTGAGATGTCATGCCTATTTCTACAAAAAGACAATCTAACTGTAGTTTTTTGCCATTACTTAAAATAACACCTTCTAAATTATCTTTACCAATCAACTTCTTAACTTCACAATTATAAAAAACTTCTATTTTTGGATTCTTCTTAACTAACTCTTGCCAAAATGGTTCTGCACGAAAGCTTTCTCTCCTATGTATCAAATATACTTTTTTTGCAATATCACCTAACATTACAGCAGAACTTAATGCAGCATTTCCTCCACCGACAATTGCAACAATTTTATCATTATAAAAATAGGCATCACAGGTTGCACAATAACTTATTCCTTTCCCAACAAACTTTTTTTCATTTGGCAAACCTAATTCTTTTCTTTTTGTGCCTACTGCCAAAATAATTTTTTTAGCATAAATTTTTTGTGTATCTGAAATTATAACAAAAAAATCTTTTTGATTTTCAATATCAATAACTTTTTCAAAAAAAATAGGGATATTTAATTTCTCTGTCTGTTCATACATCTTCTGTATAAGCTCAACACCAGAAATTTCTTGAAAACCAGGATAATTACTAATTTTATGTGCCATGGCAGTATTCCCACCAACAATATCAGTAAAAAGAACTGTTTTCAATTTATATCTTCCCGCATAAATTGCAGAAGAAAACCCTGCAGGGCCACCACCAATAATTGCTAAATCAAAAATTTCTTGCACATTTTGTTTCTGACTTTTATTTTTTGTATTAATCATATTATATCATAATTATATTAAAAAAAAAGATAAAAGATGCACTTAAACTTGTGCATCAACCTTTAGGTTTAATTTAGATTTCAACTCTCTATATCTGTTTCTTATTGTAACCTCTGTAACACCTGCAACATTTGCGACTTCCTTCTGTGTTCTTCTTTCACCAGTCATCAATGCAGCAATATACACTGCAGCAGCTGCAACACCCGTTGGGCCTCTACCAGAAATTAATCCTGAAGAGATTGCTTTTTTGACAATTTGCTTTGCTTTATCTTCTGCTGCTGGAGAAAGATTTAACACAGACACAAACCTTGAAATATAGTAGGTAGGATCTGTTAAAGGAACCGCAATATCTAACTCTTTAACAATAAATCTATAAGTTCTTCCAATTTCTTTCTTTGTTAAACCTGATGCTTCTGCAATTTCATTTAAAGTCCTTGGAACATTATAGGTTCTACATACAGAATATAATACAGCTGCAACAACAGCTTCTATTAATCTTCCTCTAATCAAACCTTTCTCTACGGTTTTTCTATATAATAATGCTGCAGTTTCGACCAAAGAATCAGGAATATTCAAATATGCAGCCATTCTTCTCAATTCTGTAAGTGCAATTGATAAATTTCTTTGAACAGAATTAGACACAGCTGCTCTCTTATGCCACTTAATTAATCTATACATTTGAGCTCTTGACTTTGTAGATAACTTTTGGCCTCTTGTATCTCTACCAGATCTTTCAATCATCGTTTCCATACCTCTATTTATTTTTGTATAATTTGTAGGAGAACCTGTACTTATATTAGTAGATTTAGAATCATCAAAAGATCTCCAATCTTTACCAGTATCAATAATTTCATCAGAGATTACTGTATGACATTTTTTACAAATATACTCACCAGTTTTTGGATCTCTATAAACTTCTTTTGAACCACATTCAGGACATTCAACCATAATAACACCTTTTTTAATTTTTAATAGCTTATAAAACAAGCAATTTTCAAAAAAATACATTATTTAAAAAAAGAAACATATATAAATATTAATGTATGAAGAGATATATAAAGCTTTCTATTTTTCTAAACAAGGCACTTCAAAAACAAAGGTTTAAAACAAAAATGTTTTGGAAGAAATATTAATTTCATAAAAAAACAAAAAATGCAACCACCGGGATTCGAACCCGAGTCTAAAGCTTGGGAAGCTTTTATCCTAACCACTAGACTATGGTTGCATTATTAAATAATAAAATAAGAAAACAAATAAAAAACATTAAGAAATTGGGCAATACACAAAATCTCCTGAAAAAGTCAAAGAGGGCCTCAATAACATTCTTAAAGGATCTTTTGCAGGAAACTTTATAACTATATCATTTTGTTTTACAATAGATATTTTAACATCACATAAATCTTCGGAAACAAAATCAATATCATTAGAAGAACTAATTAAATAACTAATTTTTTGATTAGCTCTAATGGTGTTAATCAAAGACTTTCCAACAAAAAAATTATTAAATAAATCTTTTGATTCTGGAAACACAAACAAAACATCTGTTTGCAATTTTAAAGAAATCTCATGTAAAATATAATTTACATAATGTGGATAAAATATATCTTCAACAACATTAATTACAGTAACAGAACCTATCTGTTTATATTTTTG
>DAOPNM010000022.1:0-8000 GCA_035357435.1 archaeon
AAAACACCCAGTTTGTTCACTAAGACCACAAGGAAAGGAAATAGTAAGAACATGGTTATATTATACACTTTTAAAAACATACCTTGTAAATGGAACAAAAGCATTTGATAATGTATACATACATCATCATATATTAGATGGAAATGGATACAAAATGTCAAAATCTAAAGGAAATGTTATAGATCCATTATATATTCTAGATAAATATGGTGCAGACAGCTTACGACTATGGGCAGTTGCAGAAGGAAACTTAGATCAAAAAGATTTTAAATGCTCAGAAGAAAAGATTGCAAGTGAACAAAAAACTTTACAAAAAATATGGAGTATTGCATACTTTATATATCAATTCAAAATAAACCAAAACAAACAAACAAAACTAACAGAACTAGACAAATGGATAAGAAAAGAAACAAACGAAATAATTGAAGACACACAAAAATGTTATGACAACTATGACTTCCATACACCTATTATGAAAATAAAACATTTCATATGGGACACCTTCTCATCACACTACTTAGAACTTGCAAAAAACAGATGTTATAACCAAAACAAACAATATTCTGAAGAAGAACAAAATGGAGCAATTGAAACACTAAATTATTGTTTTAAAAACATATTATACATATTACATCCAATAACACCATTAATTACACAAAAAATACTAAAAGAAAACTATAATGAAAACACATATGACCACACATTTCCAAAACCAGAAACATACAATACAAACATTACAACAGAAGATATAGAAAGCATAAATGAAACTATCTGGAAATATAAAAAAGAACATCAAATGTCACTAAAAGAAAATATTAATAAAGTGTTCCTTCCTAATAAATATAAAGAAATCAAACAAGATTTAATAGAAACACACAAAATAAATGAAATAATATTTACAGATCAAAACAAAATTATAATAGAATAAATATGGCAAACAAAACAAAATTTGGGAAACTACCAACCTATAACTATTATACGAGAAACAAATTATCAGTTATAGGCGGAATAATCGTATTAATTTTATTTATACTTGCATTATGGTTAATAACAACATATGCAAAAACTAATCAACTATCTGCAATTATAAAAACTAATGAAAAATTTGGAGTAACTGCAGAAAACCTAGTTCCTGAAAATTCTGAACTATACATTATTAAATTGCAAAAATTAAACAAACCAGAATATACAAAACCAATAATTGATTTTATATATTTAGATAGAGAATCACAAGAAATAATCTCAATGACAAGTTTAGAAACAATAAAAGAACAGAAATGTATATCTAGAGATCTAAAATTAAAAATAACGGCATTTGTTGGAAAACAAAACACACTATTAGATAAATTTAAAGAAAAACAAGAAGAAATAGATAACTTAAAAAAAATATATTGGGACAAATATATTGACATATTGGAACAAAATACAGAATATAAAGAAATACTTAATGAAATAAAAAATATACCTGTTTGTTAATAAAAAGAAAAATGTAACATAAACATGAAAATGCAAGAAATGTCTATTGGTGCAGAAGCAAAAATATACAAAACAACAATAATTGAAGAAGAAACAATAATAAAACAAAGAATTTCAAAAAAATATAGAAACCCAATATTAGATGAAAAAATAAACAAAACAAGAAACAAAAAAGAAGCAGGATTATTAAAAAAATGTAAACAATTAAAAATAAATACACCATATATATACTACATTGGAAAAACAACAATTGTTCAACAATATATAAAAAACGATTCAAACTACAAACCACACTTAATGGAAATTGGAAAAACTATTGCAAAAATGCATAATAACAACATAATACATGGAGACTTAAATTTAAAAAACATAATAATAAACAACAAAAAGATATACATTATAGACTTTGGATTGGGATACATTTCCAACAAAATAGAAGACAAAGCAACAGACTTGCTTGTGTTCAAAAAAACATTACTAAGCAAAGAAGAAACTGAAAAATATTGGGAAAAAATATTAAAAGGGTATATTAAAGAAACCAATGAAAAAAACACAATCCCACAAATAAAAAAGATAGAAGAAAGAGGAAGATACCTATAAAATATATTTAAAAACAATTTGTAATAATAATATATAACAAAAACAAAAAAATATAAAAAAAATGAAAAAATATGACACAAGAAAAACAAAATGAAACAGAACAAACACTAGAAATAAGTGAAAAATCAAATTTACAAAAAAAAGGAAAACAAGAATCTCAAACAAAAACAAATAAAGATGAAATATATTCAGAAATTGAAAATCTTACAAAAAAAGGAGAGTCAAATGCCAAAATAGGTTTAGAATTAAAAAAGAAAAAAATATATACAAAACATACAGTTGGTAAAAAAATTGGACAAATACAAAAAGAAATGAACCTTTCAAAAAACAAAATCCCTGATGATCTAATGGCATTAATAAAACAAGCAGTACAACTTTTAAAACATAGAGAAAAAAACAAAAAAGATATGGCTGCAAAAAGAGGTTATCAATTAACTGTTTCTAAAATAAATAGATTAACAAAATATTATATCAAACAAGGAAAACTTCCAAACGATTGGAGATACTCTGAAGAAACAGCTAAATTACTTGTAAAATAAAATTAAAAAATAAATATGGAGAATCAAAATGGCAGAAATACAAAAAAAAGCAAAAAGAACAGTTGATACCTGGAAAAAAAAGAAATGGTATATTATCGAAGCAGATCCTTTATTTAATAATAAAGAAATTGGAAAAACAATTGCTGCAGATAACAAAAACTTAATAGATAAAAAAATAACAAAATCATTAGAAGAAATAACAAACAACATAAAAGATTCTGCATATCAAATAACATTTAAAATAAACAAAGTAACAGCAGGGAAAGCAGAAACAATTATTGACAACTATAATATTAAAGATTCTTATCTTAGAAGATTTGTGAAAAGAGAAAAATCAAAAATAGAAGATATTTTATATCTAGAAACAAAAGATGAACAAAAACTAAAACTAAAAATAATATTTATTAGTGGTGCAAAATACTCTACAAGCTTAAGAGCAAAGGCAAGAAACATAATGAAAGAATATTTTAAAAATGAAATAAAAGAAAAAACACTTCAAGAAGCATGGAATGATATAATCTTTCAAAAACTCTCAGATAAATGTAAACAAAAACTCATAAAGTTAGGATATGTTAACAAAATAATCATTGCCAAAGCTAAAAGAATGTAGATGACAAATGTCTATTTTGTTTATATATGTAATAATCTTTTTAATAATTGGAATAATCCTACACTTCACAAGAAAATATGACTTACTAACAATTGCAATTGCTTACATTGTTCTAGGAGCATTCCTCTACTTCACAAACATATCTGTTGTAATATATGTTGGAATCTTTTTCATACTTGCAGAACTAATTACAATGGTCACTGACAAAAAACATGAAAAAAGAACATATAAAAACATATTGGGAAACACAATTTCTGGAATATTCTTCTTAATCATTGGAGGGGTAATCTCACTCATTAACCCAATAAACAAACAAACTTTTATAATTGCAGCAATTGCTAGCATAAGCTGTGCATTCTCAGACACACTCTCTTCTGAAATTGGTGTTTTATCTAAAAAACAACCAAGACTTATAACTAATTTAAAAAAAGAAGTAAATGCAGGAACATCTGGAGGAATAACACTATTGGGGACAGTTGGAGGAATCATTGGTGCAGGAATAACAGCATTATTGTTTTGGATATTCAAATATGATTACAAAACAATACTTATTATATCTATATGTGGAATCATTGGAACAATAATAGATAGCATAATAGGTGCTACTATTGAAAACAAAGAATACATAAACAACAATCAAACAAACATATTAGCCACATTCATTACAGGAATAATTGCACTTCTTTTAATTTAATTTATAAATATTTTCATACTCTAATAAATTACAATGATTTCAAAAAAACAAAAAATTAATTTTATAATATATTTCTGTCTATTTTATACAATTTCATTAATACTTATATTCAAAATAATTGGCCAGCCAATAATGGATTTTGAAATAAACCTTATAAAAAACATATTTGGAAACACACTAAACTATACCCCTTTCCTATTTGCCCCATTTTGTAGTGGGCTTGTGGGGATATCTATTTATTTAACAATAATATTTTCATTAGGAATAACAAAAATATACAAAATAAAACCTATAAAAACAATAATATATACAATAACTTTATATCTAATAAACATAATAAGACTAATAATCGTACTACTCTCTGAAAAAATAAATATAGAATTTGCACAAACTATCCATGTAATTTCATGGTTTATAATTGGCGGATTTATTCTTTGGTTTGTATATAAAAACTAAAAAGATATATTAAATTAAAACAAGCCTATAATTTTAACTACTAATATATTTAAATACATTTTAATACAAAAAAAAAGAAAAAAAGCAAAAAAACTATTTCTTATCACTATCTGAAGAAACAGAAGAAGATTCTTCTGATTCTTGCTTAGGAGTAGATAAAGAAACAACTGAACTAGAAGATCCACCTTTTGAAGATTGAGAGCCTTTTTGTTCATGTTTCTGTGCAGAAACCTCTAAATTTCTTTTTGCAATCTCTGCATAAACAGGTCTTGTTATTAAAATTCCAATAACTGTACCTAATAAAATAGTTACAGCAAAACCTACTAACTTCCCTAAACCACCACTAAAGAAAATAATTGGTAACATTGTTGCAGCCATTGTTGCAGCAGAAGCAAACATTATAAAAAATGCTTTCTTTAATCTTGAAATAAACGAACTCTTCGCCACTTGTGCATCTTGTTCTTTCTTTTCCCCTTTCAATAGTTCATCTATCATTATAATATTCACATCAACACCTGTAGCAATTGTTGCTAAAATACCAGTCACTCCTGCCAAATCTAATCTAAATGAAAGTAAAGAAAGAACACCTAAAAGAATAATAATTTCTGTTGCACATGTTAAAATAATAGGTAATGCTAAATTAATATGCTTATATCTTACAAACATTGCAATTGCAACAACCAATAAAACTAACAAACCAATCCATAAACAATAATTTAAAAAATCCTTACCAAGATAAGGAGAAATTGTTTCAGTACTTATACTTTCAATAGGAATTGGCAAAGAACCAGATTCTAAAATCAAAACCAACTCATCTCTTCTTTGTGTAGCTTCTTCAAGAGTTGCACCACCACCTGTTATAGTTAAACTATTAAAAACTTGGAACCTTGAAGACTCCATTGTTGGCACGTCCATATTTGCAATACCAGGGGTTAAAGAAATAATAGACTTCAAACCTGTTGCTTCCCAAATCCAAGGAAGATTCTCTGGTTTTTCTAAAATAGTAACTTTAAAACCTAACTCTTTTAATTTATTAACCACATCTTCAGAAACTGTTGGAGAAACAATAACTTTATAAACTCCTGAATTTTGATCAAGAAGTAAAGAACTAACTTGCTCTTGTGTTAAATTTTGATCAACAATATATGGTTTCTTTGGTAATTGTGCAAAAATTTCATCTATAGAAATATAATTACTATAAGAAGATTCTGGAACTATAGGGACTTCCTTTTCCTCCAAATAAAGTGCCTTATCCATAATTAAAATTGAATCTACTGGTCTATCTATAAAGAAAAAAGTTTTATCACACTCATAATCAGATTGACCACCCATACCTATTGGCATACACTTATGGAAAGTCATTCTTGCAAACCTTTTTGCAGCATCTGGGGAAAGCATAAATGGGACAGACCATTCACTTTGACCTGTTTTTTTATCAACAACTGTTAATGAATACCCTTTTGTTGGATCTTTAGGGATATTTATAATATCATCACCAGAAAAAAGAACATTTCCATCTAAAACTGCTTCAAAACGTCCTTGCTTTAAAATATTTGACTTCAACTTTGCAATTTCGTTTGGATCAGACTCTGCTAACTGTGCAATTAAATATTGACTACCTGCAGGTGTAACTTTAACATCTTTTGCACCTGTCCAATCTAACCTTTTACTAATAACAGATGCAGTTTTTAAAAGATCTTCTGAAGAAACTGGTTGTTCTAAAACAATTTGGAAAGAAGTGCCACCACTAAAATCAACACCAAACTGTAAACCTTTTGTAGCTAATAAAATAATAGATATAAAAACTAAAATAATCCAAATAATAATTACTGGCTTCCTAAACAACTTATCCATATGCTACATCCCCATTTTATGCTTTTGATTTATTCTTTTCAACATAACTTATTAAAGCAGGTGCATTAAACAACCATGTACCTATTAAATCACCAACTAATCCACAAACTAAAATTAAAGAAATTTCATAAACAACGGACATTTGTGTTAAATAAGAAAATACACAAATAACAATCATTGTTGCAATTGCAGTTAAGGTCATTGTTAAACCAGTCTTAATTGCATCATTTGAAGAATCTATTGGATCTTTATGTTTCTCGTGTAACAACCTAGAAGTCAACATAATATCGGTATCTACAGAATACCCAATCAACATCAACAAAGCAGGAATTGTTACTAAACTTAATGGTAAACCAAACAATGCCATACCAGACAATCCTGCAAAAATATCAAAAAATGCAGAAAAGATTATTAATAAGGAAGGAATTATTTTTTTAAAAAATAATAAAACAACAACTATTAAAAGAACTAATGCTGTGATTCCTATACTCAAAGAACTTTTTAAAAAATCTTTACCTAAAGTAGGAGCAACTTCTCTAATTTGAACCTTTGCATCTTCTTGTGTTAAATTTAATTGATCTAAAACAAGATCTAACACAATTTTATTAAAATTATCACTTGCTAAAACAAGTGTCTCTTCATTAAATGTTTTTAAATCCTCTTTATTTAAAATTAAAGAAATATCTTCAACAACAGATGCATCTAAAATTCCTTTTTCAATCAATGGTTGAAACAATGCTTTTGATTCTTCTTTTAATGTATCAATATTTGCATTATAATTAAATTCAGCTTCTTTAGTTCTAGCCAAATCTAAATCAGGAGAAACTGAATAATTAACTAACAAACCATATTCTGTAATTCCTTTTGTTTCACTCACTTCAACTTCTTTTAAACTATATGTTGATTGAAGAAGAGAAGCAATAGAACTATAATCTCTATGATCACTATAATGTAAAATAATCTGATTACCACCTTTCAAATCAATACCTTGCTCTATACCAGGATGGAAAAAAATTAAAAAAACAAAAACAATAAAAAATATTAATGGCACAAATAACCATTTTTTATAATTCTCTTTTTTATATAACTTCATAAAAAGATCACTATGTATATTTTAAATAAAACAAATGATATCGAAAAAGTTTAACTAAAATAATATATAAGAAAAAGTATTTAAAGACTATGGTATAACAAAAAAAACATAAACCAAATCAAATATATATCCATTAATAAACATATCAATCCATAATAATATAACTTACAAACAAAATAAAAAATAGGCAAAAATATGCAATTCCCTAAAATCCATTTAAGTAAAGAAATATTAGACATAATTCTAAATCAACTAAAAAAAGATAAACAAAACAAAAATGTATTTAGATATATCGATCAATTTCAAAAAAAAATTACTGACTACTACTTATCAATATTAAACAAACTTCCAGACTACACAAAAATGGAACCATTCTACAAACTAATGTCACAAAACATTGTACCTTACACAACTATGGAAAAATACAAAAACCACTATCTTGCAACAATAAAAATCATAAACAAAATTTCAGAAAACTACAAAAACAAATGTAAAAATGAAAGAGATTTTAGTAAAAGAGACAAACTAAAAAAAGAATTTCTTGGAAGAATCACATCGGTTATAAAAAAATTAGATTCAACAAACAAAAAACTAATAGAATGCTCCCAAGAATTCAAAAGAATACCAAACCCTAAAAAACTATTTACAATTGTAATTGTGGGGCTACCAAATACAGGA
>DAOPNM010000023.1:0-7733 GCA_035357435.1 archaeon
GCATGATAAAGAATTATTAGAGTATGGTTTAGAAAATATACAAAAAGTTAAAGAAATTGAATTATATAATCCATTAGATATAAATAAACAAGGCCCCATAATTTTGTTTTCTTTGGGAAATAATGACCCACAAAAAATAAATATTTTGTTAGATGAAATAAGTGGAATTGCAGTAAGATCTGGTATGCATTGTGCTCAACCAATTGTAAGTAGATTAAATCCAAATGGTTTGTTAAGAGCCTCTTTTTATTTTTATAATACTTTTGAAGAAATTGATGTTTTTATAAAAACATTAAAAGATATTCAAAAGAAGTTTTTATAAACATCTATTTATAAATTTTTTTCTCTATATATATTTTAACTTCCTTAGGGGGAAGTATGTTTAACAATTAGCAAATATTCCAAAAAAATACAAGGGGGAATTTACATGGAAAATGATGAAAATGCAATTTATATAGGAAAAAAAGGAACAATGTCTTATGTCTTAGCAGTTATCACACAATTTAATCAAGGTGCAACAGAAGTTACAATAAAAGCAAGAGGTAAAACAATCTCTAAAGCTGTAGATGTTGCAGAGATTGTAAAAAATAAGTTTATGAATGCTGTAAAAATAGACAAAATAGATATTTCTACAGAAGAAATTACAACAGAAAATAATACCCCTATGAAGGTTTCTGCAATAGAAATTCTTTTGAAGAAATGATTTTGTATTATTTTCTTCTTTCTTTTTTTATTTTTTTGTAAATTAAAATCTGATTTTTATAAATAGTTTTTTAACACAAAAAATTTAGATCATACCTTTTGCCATATTTTTTGTAGTTCTTAAACATTTTTTGTGCCAATATTGTCCGCCCCATTTTACATCGCATCCTTTTTGGGAACATAAGGCACATGTTTCGTTTGGGTATTTAGCAGTTGCCAAATTTATTTGATTGTCTTTTATTTTCTTTGTTTCTGTTTTTTCTTTTTTTTTAAATGGGTTTAGAAAGCTCATTTTTCCACAGGTTTTAGTTATCTACAAAATTAATTATTATAGCCTGGAGGAGATTCGAACTCCTGTTGCAAGGTCCAAAGCCTTGCGTGCTTGGCCTCTACACTACCAGGCTATTATTTTTTTGTTTAGTATATATAATATATCTTCCAATCACTTTATATATGTTTTTTTACATTAATTATTTATAGTTTAATGTTTTTTTATAATGTTTGTTGTAGGTTGTAATTATTTTATGTTTATATTTTTTTAGATATTTTATTATTAGATAGATATATTTATATATAGTTTTTCTCATAATTATTTTTAGGTAAAGGGAGTTTAGCTTAGCCTGGTTAGAGCACTCGACTGATAATCGAGAGGTCGCAGGTTCGAATCCTGCAATTCCCATTTAATTTTTATATTAATTTTTGTAGAGGTAATTTTTATGAAAAATATATTTAGTATAGAAAAAGATTATGACCCTTCAGATTATGATTATGATGAGGATCCAAAAACAAAAAAACCAGTTGATGGTGCAGATTCTTGGGATGAAGATCTTGACACAGATTGGGACGAAGATGAGGAACCTGCAGAAGGGGATTAATTTTTTTGAGATTTATTGTATTTGTTTGAAATATATTTTTTTGTATTTATTTTATATAAACTTTATATATTTTTAAGAAAAAAAAAGAGGGAATGATATATGGCAGTTAATGAAATTGTAGATAAAGAAGAATTAAAAAATAAAGATAATGTAGAGGATGAAGAAATTTCTCCTGAAGAAGACGAACAGTTACCTTTTCCAAATGCACGTGTAGTTAAATTGATGAGATCTAATTTAGATCCACATAAGCAAATAAAAGGTGTGGTGAAAAAAGAAATGAATTTATTTTTAGGAAGAATTGTTGCAACAGTTTGTAAAAAAATGAATGAATTTGAATATTCATATGTTGATTATGGCATGTTTAAACAAGCCACAGAAACTTTTGAAAACATTCAAACAATAGAATTAGAAAAAATAAGAATACTTAAGGCTTTAGATAAAATAAAAGCAGATTGTGATGTTTTAATGAATGATGTAGAAAGAAAATTCCATGAATGAATTTTTTTTCTTTTATTTTTATAAATATTTTTTTTTGTAAATAAAAATAGGTATGGAGGAATAATTATGGCAAACAATTCAGAACAAAATGCACCTTTTCTTCCTGAAGGCTCTAAAAGAGAAAAAGGAAGAGATGCACAAAGATTAAATATTCTTGTTGCAAAGGCTGTAGCAAACGCAGTTAAATCTACATTAGGCCCTAAAGGTATGGATAAAATGTTAGTTGATGAATTAGGCGATGTAACAATAAGTAATGATGGTGCAACAATTTTAAAGGAAATGGCAATTGAGCATCCTGTAGGAAAAATGTTAGTAGAATTAGCAAAAACACAAGATACAGAGATAGGTGATGGTACAACAACAGCAGTTGTTTTAGCAGGGGAATTAGTTGGGAAAGCAGAGGCATTGCTTGATGAAAATATCCATCCATCTATTATTATTAAAGGTTATAAATTAGCAGCAGAAAAAGCATTAGATTATTTTAAAGACATTTCTTTACCTTTAACAATTAAAGATAAAGAATTACTTTTAGATATTGCACGAACATCAATGACTGGTAAAGCCTATGATTTTAATGCACAGTTGGCAAATATTGTTGTTGATGCTGTTTTGAAAGCATATTCTATTAATAAAGAATTAGATAGGGAAGATATAAAATTAGAAAAGAAATTAGGTGCAAGTATCTTAGACACTCAATTAATTAATGGTATTGTTTTAGATAAAGAGATTATTCATTCAGAAATGCCAAAGTTAGTTAAAGATGCAAAAATAGCAATATTAAGTTCTGCATTAGAAATTAAAGAACCAGAGACTGATGCAAAAATACAAATTTCTTCTCCAGAGCAATTAATGTCTTTTGTAGATCAAGAAGAAGCTTTGCTTAAAAAGATGGTGGATGCAATAAAAGCAACTGGCGCAAATGTTGTATTATGTCAAAAAGGAATTGATGATCTTGCAGCACATTATCTTGCGAAAGCAAAGATTTTAGCAGTAAGAAGATTAAAGGAGTCAGATATTTCTTTATTAGCAAAAGCAACTGGTGCAAAGATAGTAAATAGAATTAAAGATATTTCAAAAGATGATTTAGGTTCAGCAAAACAAGTTTATGAAAAAAAGGTTGCTGGAGATTCTATGTTGTTTATTGAAGGTACAAAAGAACCAGGGGCAGTAACAATTCTATTAAGAGGTGGCTCTGAGCAATCTTTGGCAGAAATAGAAAGAACAATTAATGATGCAGTTTGTGCTGTTATTTCAAGTTTAAAAATTGGAAGATATGTTGCTGCTGGAGGTTCTTCAGAGGTTGAAGTTGCACTTAAATTAAGAGATTTTGCAAGGACTATTGGTGGAAGAGAGCAATTGGCAATTGAAACTTTTGCAGATGTTTTAGATGTTATCCCTAAAACATTAGCAGAGAGTGCAGGTTTGGATGCAATAGATACAATTGTAACATTAAGAAGTAAACATCAGTCCCCAGAAAACAAATTTGTAGGGATAGATGTAATCAATTCAAAAATAACAGATATGAAAAAATTAAATGTAATTGAACCACTTAATATAAAAACACAAGCTATTGTTTCTTCTATTGAAGTTGTAGAAATGATTTTAAGAATAGATGATATAATTGCTGCATCTTCTAAAAACAAAGGTTATGGAGGCATGCCTCCAGGTGGTATGCCCCCAATGGACATGTAGTTTTTTTTGTTCCTTTTGGAACATCTTTTTTTAATTTTTTTTTCTATTTTGTTTATTTTCTGAGGTTATTAACTATTGGGATTTATTTTCTTCAAAAATTTTTGATTAACTTCTTTATAGTTTTTTATTTCTTTATCTGCCAATGAAAAATCAACATTTTTATTAACTTCGTTTCTTACGCCTATACAAAGCATGCCTGCATCTTTTGCAGAAGCAATTCCATTATATGAATCTTCAAATACTAGGCATTCATTAGGTGGTGTTTTTGTTTTTTTTGATGCAATTTTATATATGTGTGGTTTTGGTTTTCCTGGTTTTCCTTTAAGATCTTCTGCAGATATAATTGTATCAAAATATTTGTTTAAATCAAATCTTTCTAAAATAATTTTAATAAGTTTAATTTGTGCAGATGAACAAATTGCAATTTTATAATTTTGTTTTTTAAGAAATTTTAGTGTATTTAATAAATTAGGTAATAGTTTTGTTTTATATAAGTAAATATCTTTTGCCCATTCATTCCAGTTTTTAAAAAATTCTTTTTTTGAAAGTGGCATTTTTTTATGGGATTTATAATATTTCCATGTATCTTCTAAACTTCTTCCAATGTTTTCTTCCCATTCTTTTTTTGTTATGTTTTTGTTAATTTTTTTTTGATAAAATATTAGTTCGTCTTGTGTAAAATATTTTTCTGAATTTATCATTGTGCCATCAAAATCAAATATAATTGTTTTAATCATCTTTTTTCTTTTTTTATTTTACAATTATTCCTATTCTTCCAGGCATGGTTGTTTTGGCTTTTGAATCATTTATGTTTTTTTCTATGCCAATTTCTATAGTACACTCAAATAGTTGTTCATAAAATTGTTTTGCATTATTTAATATTTCCAATTCATTTTTTTGTGTATTTATTTTTTGTGGAACTATTGGTAGTTTTATAACTTTATTAATTGTTTTTGACACAATTTCTTTATTTTCTGGATATTTTTTAATAAAATAATTAATTAGCATTCCAACATTTTTTTCTTGATTTATTTTTTCTGAAAGTTCTTTTAAAAAGTCATATTTCCACTCATCTGCGACAACTAATGTTATTTTTTTAGGTTTTTCAATATTTGCCATTTTAATAATATTTCTTATTTCTGTAGATAAATTATCAATCATTTCTTCTTCTTTTTCTATTTGTACATTTATTTTGTTATCTTCTGCATTTGGAAATTTACTTGTTGTTACAAGGTATTTGTTTCCAATTATTTCATTTAGTTCTTCTGCCAAATGTGGTGTAA
This sequence comes from archaeon, assembly GCA_035357435.1. GTDB lineage: Archaea > Iainarchaeota > Iainarchaeia > Iainarchaeales > CSSED10-239 > DAOPNM01. The sequence goes on from DAOPNM010000023.1 coordinate 5,051, forward strand.
ATATTCCTAAAGTTAATACCCATTTTCTTAATACTTCCGTAATTGTTTTTTTATTTGTGCCGCCTCTTTTTTTATACCATAATATATCATTATAAATATTATAATATATTTCATCAGTTGCTCCTTTAAATTCCATTTTGTCCATGTTAGATATTATGTTTTTTAGTCTATTATTAAATTTAGATAATAACCACAAATCTATATTGTCCTCATTTTTATCAATTAATTTTTTGTCATAAACTAGTTCTTCGATAATTGTGAATATTTTTTCTAGTCTTTGTTTATAGTTTAATAAATCATTCTCTGTAAATTCAATATTTACATATGGGCTTGCAATGTTTGCATAAAATAATCTAATTGCATCTACAGAATACACATTTGCCTCTTCACCAAGACTTTTCACTCCTCCTTTTGATTTTGAGATTTTTGATTTTGCAATTTTCCCTTCTTTAGAAACAACCCACCAGTTTACTAAAATCCCTTTTGGCCAATATTTTTCTGGAAGAATTGCAATGTGATTCATTAAGAATGTAGGAAAATGAACAGTTTGATGTTCTTGTCCTCCAATATTTAGATCTAAAGCATACCAATATTCTACATCTTTTCTTATTTTTAAAATCAATTCTTTTGAAATTTTCGTGTCTGCCGCAATTTTGTTTATGTCACCTTTTTCAAAGAATATATAATCAAAGAACTCTTCTGTTAATTGTTCTGGTTTTATATCTCCTTGGTTAACGTATAGGCTTACTAAATAATAAATTGGATATAGTGTACTATCTGAAATTGGCTCAATAATATATGTTGAATCAAAAGGCAATTTTGTACCTAACCATTTTCCCTTTCTAGCACATGCTCTATCATCAAACCAGTTTAAAATGTTTGGTAAATTTGTTTTAAATTCAGGTGGTAATATATTCATATTTTTTGTATGTTCAATTGTTTTGTTTGTTAAATTTTTGTCAGAATATTTTATAAACCATTGATCTTCTATTTTTTTAATAACCACTTTGTCTCCACATCTACAAATTACATCTTCTGATAGATCATAAAATGTGTCTGCTAAATTTTTTTCTTTCAATTCATTTTTTATTTTCTCTTTTGCAATTTCTACTTTTTCATTTATATATTTTCCACAGTTGTTGTTCATTATCCCTGTATGAAAACCTTTTTTGTAAATTTCTTTTGTTGCAATCTCTAATTTTTCTTTATCTTCTTGTGATTTTATATTTAATTTATTGCAAATTTCTTGTGCAGGATATTCCCCATATCCTTTTGATTTTATTATAGGTATTGGTTTTATGTTTTTTATTAACTCATAGTTTAATCCATATTTCTTGCATTCCTCTTCTGATTTTTGTAGATCAAATAGTGCAATCCAGTCTACTGGTGCATCAGAAGGCACAGATGTTACAATTCCTGTGCCTATATTTGGGTTACAGATTTTACTAGGTAATATAATTATTTTTTTATTAATAAGTGGTGCAATGCAATATTTCCCAATCATTTCTTTTCCAGATATTTCTCCAATAATTTCAATTCCTTCTTTTTGATATTTGAGTTTTTCTGCAAATTCTTTTGTTCCAATCCATATTTCATTATTTACTTTAATTTTTACATATGTTGTGTTTGGATCAATCCAGATATTTGTTTCTCCAAATATAGTTTCTGGTCTTAATGTTGCTGCAACAATATATTGATTTTGTTTTTCAAAATTTAATTTTAAAATAGTAAATTCAACTTTTTCAGCATTGCCCCCTTTTTGTAAATCCATTTCAGAAGGGTCAACTGCTACTGGCCCGCATCTTATACAAGATGTTGCATAATATGGTTTTTGTATTAATAAATTTTTTTCTTTTAACTTCTTAAATTGCCATTCTATAAATTTTTGATAATCTGGGTATGTTGTTACTGTAAATCTTCTCCAATCTCCAATAAATCCAAATCTTTTATAATCTTCAATATATCTTTTAGAGAAAAAATTTACAAAACCTTCTGGTGTTTTTATTTGTTCTATGTCTTTGGCTGTTAAGCCCATGGATTTATAATATTCAATTAGATCTGAATCATTATTTTTTACTTTCATTGCTTTTGCAACTGCTGCATTTCCTGATGCATGTCCTCCTGCACATAATAGCACATTATATCCATTCATTCTTTTATATCTTGCAATTGCATCTGCATATGAATATCCTCTCATATGGCCCACATGGTGAAATCCAGAAACTGTAAGATATGCCCATATTAGAAAATATTTTGGTTTATTTTTATCTCTTTCTACATCTCCTATGTTTTGGCTTTCCCAAATATTTTGCCATTTTTTTTCATATTCTTTGTAATCATGCGTCATATATGTTCTTATTTATTAAATATTCTTTCCAATAAAACTAAAAGATGTAAATATTTTTAAACTAATTTATTCTTTCAATCTCTATATATAAACAATAATTTGGTTCTTTTTCGTGTCTAATATATTTAAGGATATATTTATTGTTTTTCTTTTCTATTTTGTTATAATAGTTTACCATTTTATTAAATATTTCTTCTAAATGTGCTAAATGGTATTCTTTTGTTTTAGATGTATCTCTAAATGTTATAAACGTTATATGTTTTGTTGTGGTCATTGTATTATTAAAAGGTTCTATTTCTATATATGCTTTTCCTCCTTTTTTGAGTAATAAAGCTG
>DAOPNM010000024.1:0-2748 GCA_035357435.1 archaeon
TTAAAACTTAAAACTTAAAACTTAAAACTTAAAACTTAAAACTTAAAACTTAAAAAACTTAAAAAACGTATAGATTCCCCCTACCCCCAAAGACATAGTGGCGACGGGGCAGGTTTTTCTAGGCTTGATCTTTCAAAGCCAAGGTGTCTTTTGCTAAACATAGAGTATAGTTTTAGTTTGGTGTCTTTAAAAAAATGGAGTAGGTGAAACTAAACAAACTTTTCCAGCTTATTTTTTGATTTCCAGCTTATTTTTTGCAAAAAGTTCACAAAAAAACGGGCAATCCCAAAAAAGGTATACTGACAATATTTGGATTGGCAAGAACTGGAACTATCGTGTTATTATTATATAGATAGTATAAAATCTTGCACAAAAAATTTATAGATGTTTGTATAATATTTTGCTTGACTTTTTGGTGAAGAGAGTATATAATAAGAACATAGCAAAAAACAAGCAAGCAAAAAATGCTTGACAAATTAAAAAGAATATGCTATAATGAATATAATAAATGAAAGAAGGTTTTAAATGATTTTATATTTTTTGTTTTTAATAGCATTTTATTTATTTTACAGAGATATGGAAAATAATGATAATGTTACTAATTTAAAAATTTTATGCGGATTTTTAGCAGTGTATTTTATATTTATAATGAGTTTTTAAAAAATTTATAAAAACGCTTGACAAATTAAAAAGAATATGCTATAATAAATATAGAAAAGGAGTTGAAAATATGAAAATAAAAATAACTTTTATAGAAGAGGTTAGAAATGTTAGTTATTTATCTGAAGAAGACACAGAAAAAGTGTTAATTGAGTTAGAAAAATACGAGGATAATGAAAAAGAAGATAAAATTGTTAAAATTATACAAGAATTGTCTGAAAAAGGAGAAATTGATATTTGGGATAATGCGGAACAAGTAGAAACCTTGAGTCTTGATGAATTAGAGTTGGATTTATATGGAAATAATGAAATTGAAACTTATTTAAAAAATTTATAAAAAAGACTTGACAAGTTAAAAAGAATATGCTATAATAAATATATAAGAAGAGCTGATAAACTTCACAAACAGAGAAAAGGAAGATATTATGGAAATTTTAAAAATCAAAAAAGCAGAAGATGGAAAAACACAATTAATGGAAATGTTAAAGAAGGTTTTTACTATTGATGATGTATCAATAGTACAAACAGCAGAAAACAAAATTGCTATTTATGCTGAAAAAGAAACAAAAGAAGATGTTGAAGAACAATGGTTTGAAATCACAATCATGGCAAAAAATAACAAAGACAAAACTACAAAAAATGGGTTGATTAGTGCTTATGACCCTTTTGTTGAAAAACAAGAATGGATGGATAAAATTGCCAAAAAACAAGAGCTTGCTGATAAAAAAGCTAAAAAGTTAGAAAAAATTGGAAAAGCCAAAACAGTTAAGAAAGAAGTTGTTGAAGATGAGATTGAGGAATAGTCATATTATTTTTGACTTGGACGGTACACTATATGATTTGTACAATGTTGATAATTGGCTTGAAAAAATTGAAAGTGAAAACCCTTCTGTATTTACAGAGGGGGGAGCATTAATAAATATAGACAAATTAAACAAAAAAATAGAAATCTTTAAGAAATTAGGTTGTACTTTTTCAGTCGTTACATGGTTACCTTGGGGTGCAACAGAAAAATATAAGAAAGAATGTTATAGTGCCAAAATGAAATGGTGTAGGGAAAATTTACCCACAATTTCAGAAATTAACATTATTGATTATGGCACAGGAAAACACTTATATCGAAAAAAAGATAAATTTAATTACTTGATAGATGATAATTTGGAAATAAATGATAAATTTAATAAAATTAATAATTGTAAAGGAATGGGTTTAAATCTATTCCTTGGAAAGAGTGTAAAATGATATTGAATAAAAATGTTGAGGTTGATGGAATTGAAATTAACAAAATTTACAATAATAACAAAAAATTTATAGTATTAGATGTGGAGGGATATCAGAATATAAAACCTTATAATGTTGGTTATATGGTTGTCGATAGAAATGGTATTATTTATAAAAAAGTAAGCTTGGCATTAATTGACAATATAGCTGAAAATTTAAACTATGCTTTAAGGACTGGAATTTGTAAAGAAATGACAAACAAAAACTGCTTGGATATTATGCAAAATAAAGTAAAATATTATCACTGTGACAGTGAAGAATGTAAAAAACTACTATTGGAAGATATTGAGAGATATCAAGTTAAGAAAATTTGGGCTTATAACGTAAATTTTGACAAAAAAAGTATGTCTTTATTGGGCGAATTTGGCGTTGAATGGTGTGATATTATTACCGCTATTTTGCCAAGATTATTGACAAAAAAATACGTTAAATTTTGCAAGAAAAATGGTTATATTACCGAAAAGGGCAATATACAATATAAGGCAGAAATTGTTTATAGATATTTATTTAAAGATAATGATTTTATAGAAGAACATACAGGTCTTGAAGATTGTGGAATTGAATATCAAATTTTGTTAAAAAGCTTTAAAAGTGGGTATAAAATAGAAAGTGAACCCCAAAGTTTTGTATATAAGAAATTTTTACCTTTTCTATAAGATAAGTAGGTTTGGAGAATATTGTCTCTAAAAAAAGAGTAAAAATTTTTAAAAAGGTATTGACAATATAAAATATATATGATATAATATAATTATAGAAGAGCTGAACTTCAAAAACAGAGATTGGAAAAAAAATATGAAAATTAATTTT
>DAOPNM010000024.1:2848-5515 GCA_035357435.1 archaeon
TATGAAAATTAATTTTGATTTAAAATTATCTGGAAGTATTGAGAATACTTTAGAATGGATGAAATTAACAGATACTCAAAAAATTAAAGAAAAAGTTAAAGAATATTTGTTAGAACAAATAGACGATAATTTTGAAACATTTTATTATGGCGGAGGAGTATTAGATTATAATAACGATAGTTTAAATTTTAGTTTTGATTTTTCAGAAAGTGAAAAAGTAGTTTTAGAAAATAATGTTATTAGTGACAATATAATCATAAAAAGTTTTAGAAATTTTAAAGATTTGCCAAAAAATGGCTATGCTATTATTGATGATGGAAGTTTAATGGATATTGATGAGGCTATAAACAAAAGAATTGATTTTGATAAATATATTGTTTGTCAAAACTTGGGAGAAACAAAAGGTCGTTTTATTGATAGTCTTGTAGATTGTTGTGATGATGATAACTATATTTGCTGGGTAGATATAGAAAATAAGAGATGGGATGAATTTGAGAATTTAATTTTTGGATGGGAAGAATTAAAAAAAGAAGTTAAAGAAAATAATTTGGGCTATTTTGTATATTTATATTAAAAAAAACGTTTGACAATTAATAAATAGTATGTTATAATTATAAAAAGAGCTGATAAACTTTTAAAAACAGAGATTGGAGTTTTTTATGAATGAATTAGACTATAATAAAATCTTTCTGGTTGGAAAAGCAAAAGATGGGGGTTGTGTGTTTTTAAAAATTGACACAGAGAATTTTAAATTAAATTATATTAAAACTAAAAGCTTTGTTGTCGATTTTACTCAATTAAAAACAGACATCTCAAAACTGGAAAAAAGTGAAATTATTGATATTTTGTTTTTGGCAACGGACGGAATGGAAACTGCTATTTTGGACGGGACCACACAAGGAGATATAATTATTTCCAAAATTTACAAAGACTTTTTGATTTATGACATCGAAGATGTAAAGTGTAAAGAAATAGAAATATATATAAAAAGTTATGAAAATTTTGAAATTATTGAATATTTCCAAAAAGATAGATTAGATAGAGTATTGAAATATTGCAAAGAAAAGGATAACTATAACTTACAAAACGAATTAGATTGGAATTCTATCTTCGATGACCTTAGTGATTATAAAAAAGGGAAAAATATAACAAAAGTAGAAAATGAAATAAATTCCAAAGAAAATCTATTTAAATTGTTTTGTGAATTTTTGGAGAGTCAAAATATTAAGTTGTTATAGAAAGAAGGTATATTATGGAAATATTTAAAAACAAGGATATAGTAACTTTTGACAATTTAGATAATTTACAATCTACTCAAATATGCATAGATGTAAATGGGATATCAATGTTAAAGAGTATATATATGGATATAAAAGGATACTATATAAGATGGTTAGGAAATAATTATTATTTAAAAGAGTTTAAAAAAGTATTGACAAGCTTTAATTAGTATGATATAATAAATATATAAACAGAGCTGATAAACTGTATAAACAGAGAATGGAGTTTTATGGGAAAATTTAATTATGATAATATTATACTATTAGGTAAAAATATAAATGATGGTTTTGTGTTTGCAAAACTGGATAAAGATAATTGTAATTTTGAGTATATTAATACAACAAGCAGAACTATAACAATAGGCACATTAATAAAAGATATCTTAAAACTTGATAAGCAAGTTTTAAACGACATTTTATTTAAAATGTCAGAAAGTGGAATTAAAGAAATATTAGAAGAAGTAGATTCGGGTGTTGAGATTTTATCAAAAATTTATCCCAATTTTATAGCATACACAGAAATAAAAGATGATGACTCTTTTAACTTATATGAAAAAACTGATAAGAAAATTATCTTTAAGGAATACTTTGACAAGGAAAGATTTGATAAATTATTAAAGACAAAAGATAGTTCTATTTTTGAAGTTATTCTCAGATACAATGATTTATTTGATGAAGTACTAAATTATGGAGTATATGCCGATGAAATCACTTCAGCAGAAGAGCCAGAACCTACAGAAAATTTAGAAAATTTAAAACAAGACTTTCTAAAAGAATTTGAAAAGCTATTGCAAAAATATTACAATTTGGATTTAACAAAATTTGAATAATTCCAGCTTATAAAAATTTTCCAGCTCACCTATAAAGTGCCAGTTCGGATGAAAAGGGTGAGACTGGAAAATATATAACATTGGAAAATAATTGGTATTTACAAGGATTGGCATCCAGTATTTGTAAATGTTAATTATTGGTATGTTGTATATTTGTATATAATAGTATATATATAAAAAAATTTTTTTAAAAAAAGTATTGACATCTTATTTAATTTATGTTATATTAATATTCTAGCATTCACTCTAAAATATACAGTAAAAAAAAATGAAAGTAGGTAAAAATATGGAATATTTTATTGACAAAAACGGGAATAAATGGAATTCCCAAAAATTTACAAGAGAACAGGCAAAAAAACACAGTCAAAACTTAGTAAACTGTAAAGACTGCATTGACTGCATTGAATGCGTCGATTGTTACGGCTGCAATAGTTGCAATAATTGCCAAAACTGTGATTATTGCAACAGTTGCAATAATTGCCAAAACTGTGAAGAATGTAATAGTTGCAATAATTGCCAAAACTGTGAAGAATGTAATAGTTGCAATAATTGCCAAA
>DAOPNM010000024.1:5615-7503 GCA_035357435.1 archaeon
CAATAATTGCCAAAACTGTGAAGAATGTAATAGTTGCAATAATTGCCAAAACTGTAAAGAATGTAATAGTTGTAATTATTGTGTAGCATGTAAAAAATGTAATAACTGCATATATTGCATAAATTGCAAAAATTGCAATAATTGTAAATTCTGTAAAAAAAGTCAGGAGTGCAACGATTGCAAAAATGTAATTAAAGCGCATAGGCTGACAGGTGAAACTCATATCTGTTTATAAGAAGGTAGGTAAAAATCCAGCTTATAAAATTTTTCCAGCTCACCTATAAAGTACCAGTTTGGGCGAAAAAAGGGTGAGACTGGAAAATATATCGCATTGGAAAATAATTGGTATTTACAAGGATTGGCATCCAGTATTTGTAAATGTTAATTATTGGTATGCTGTGTATTACTATATAATAGTATATATATAAAAAATTTTTTTTTAAAAAGTATTGACATTTATTATTACATGTGCTATACTGTATATATCACATAAATAAAAAATATAGGAGGTCGTATTTTATGGATAGTCTTAGAAAATACGACGGATATAAGTTCCGTCAAGCAATGAGGAGCACTGCCCCAAATGCTACCAATTTTTTTGGTAGTGACTGGGAGTTAGTGAAGGAGTTGCGGCTGCAGACTGCAGCCGATGATACCGCCAGAATGTGGCAGCATCTCTGGCAAAAACTAGCACAGAAGGTAGGAGGTGCTGGTAGTGATTAGAGTTTTTATAAATATCCTTAAATGGATATTTATGGGAGAAAAATAAAAATATAGGAGGTTTTTCAATATGAAGACATTGAAAGATATTAAACATATTAATGAAGTAATAATCAACTTCACTACCACAACTGGTTATAATAAATATCAGCTGTTGGTGGAAGAAGATGTAGAGCTAGAAAAGGCTGACATCTTTAAAATTTTTGAGAATAATCTAACATTGCAGTTAGATAATGGATTCTCAAACGAAGAAATATATTTTAATACTGGGATGTATATCCCCAGCAGTGAAGAGCTGGAGGAACTGGAAAAACTGGAAGAGTTTTTCCATATTGACAAGGGATATATTATCAATGGTTTATTGCTAACAATTGGAAGGTGAAAAAATAACAATAATCTCCTTATACAATATAAGGAGATTTTTTTGTATAATAATGGATGGGGGATATTTATAAAAAAGGAGAAAGATGGGCGGGAAATTTTGGGGGTGTGCGTGCCAAATTCCCACATTTGAGCAAATAACAAACATACAAACAATAACATACAAATAACGGTAATGTCCTAAAGTATTTTGACTTACAGCCGATATAATAATTTGTAATAACTCCAAATGTAGCCATCGTAATTTTGTAGAAGAGTATACATATAAAGCTTATAATCCTGAGGTTCGCAAGCAAGTTTTGAAAATGGCAGTGGATTGCACAGGAACTCGTGCCACAGGGCGTATTCTCGGCATTTCTAAGGATACCGTTACCGCTATTTTAAAAAAAACGAAAACTGGGCATGGCAGGTAAATTATAATTATATATGCAATAATCAAGACATTGAGGTTGAATTTGTATCTTCTGAGCAAGTTAATATCAACGAAGTTGAGATGGATGAGATGTGGTCTTTTGTTCACGATAAAACTCAGCAATATTGGCTTTGGTGGGCAATCGACCATAATACTGGCGTTCCTCTCGCATATCATTTTGGTACTCGAGAGCATAAAAATCTCGATGAACTATGTGCACTACTTGCACCATTTAATATAAATATTGTTTATTCTGACGATAATTTTGCTTATAAAAAACATATTACAGAAAGTGTGGTAATAACAGGTAAGAGGAATACCCAGCGTATCGAACGTAAACATCTGTCATTACGTACTTGGTGCAGCAGATTAGTC
>DAOPNM010000025.1:0-7353 GCA_035357435.1 archaeon
AAACAATAACTCAACCAAGTTTAATAAATCTTGATTATGCAGATTTAAGAACTGTAATGGTTGGTAGAGGTTTAAGTGTTATTGCTGTTGGTGAAAGTCAATCTGCAAATAGAGTTGATGAAGTTGTTGAAGATACCTTAAATAATTTGTTATTAGATGTTGAAGTAACTGGTGCTACTGGTTGTTTAATACACATTACAGGTGGTTCTGATTTAACATTAGGTGATGCAAATAGAGTAGGTGAATTATTAACTGAACAAATAGATCCAAATGCAGATGTAATTTGGGGTGCAAGACATGATCCAACATTTGATAATAAAATAGAAGTAATTGCAATCTTTGCAGGTGTTAAATCACCATATATCAAAGGAAGTACAAAATATACAGGAAAATCAAGTGTTTCTGGATCTAAAAGTTCTTATTCATCAGCATCATATGATTCAGATTATGATTTAGCACGCTTATAAAAGAAGTGTGCTAACTTCTCTTTTTCTTTTTTTAATAGTTTATTATCTCTTTTTATATTTTTCTCTATTTAATTATTTTATAATGGTTTGTGTTTAGTAAACTTCTTTTTTTGTAGAAATGCAAAAAAGAGGTTAGGAAAGTCCACCCACCATTTAATTTTAAAAAACTTCTTAATGGAAGTATCTCTTGCACAGAAACAAGACGGCTTTAAATCAATATAAAGAATGATGTGTAGAGCAGACAAGATTTAAAGAGAGGCTGAAAACTGCAAGAGTGAGGTGCAAGGAGAAACCTCTCCGCTTAGACAAATTACTATTTACTACAGAAGGTGGCTTATAGCAAACCATTATTTTTTTTAAATCTATTTTTAAAGTAATAGATTCTAATTTTATTGTGAAGTATTATGCCTTATAAAAAACCAATAAATTATAAAACACCTAAGGAAGTAGTAGAATCTACGCCTAAAATAAAAAAAAAAGAAGCAATTTTTACAAAAGGGAATGGCCCGTTTTTAGAATATGAAGAAATTAGTACTAAACGAAGAAAACATAATGTAATATATTCTGGAAATAAATTAAAAAATAAATTATATCACACTCATATTCAATATCAAAAAAAAATAAATTCTTCAGCATTTCCTTCTATTCAAGATTTAACAGTTTTTTTTTTAGACAGATCTTTAAGAGATATTTCTTATGAAGCAATTTTCGTAATTGATGAAAAAACAGGTAAAAACATTGGTAGGAGTGTTTATACATTTACACCAAAAACAGATAAAGTAATTAGTAATTTATTAGAGAAATATAATGATATGTTTTCTAAAAAAAAATCAGATAGTATAATATATAATATTTTTCAAAATTATGATGATTCAACTATTAAAAAATTATTAGATCCTGATCCTAATAGCAATCAACTTCTTAAAAAAAAAATTTTGTTTAAAGAAATTTTAGAAGATAAGCATAAAAATTCAAGTAGTATCCATGATTTTTATGATTTTTTAATTAATGATCTTGGCATAAAAATTAGATTTGTGCCAATGCCTGGTTATAAATTTAATAAAGAAACATTTAGATTTGAAAAAAAATAAAGTTGTAGTACATACTTTTTTTATGTTTTTTTTATGTTTTTAATAGATTTCTTTTTAAAGTAATTGTTTCTAATATTTTTGTGATGTCTTATGCCATATCTTAAACCATCTGGTTATAAAATTCCAAAAGAAGTTGTTGAGCATACACCTGACATAAAAAAAAAAGAAGCAGTTTTTACAAAGAAAAAAGGTCCATTTTCAAAATTTAAGCAAATAGGGTTTGACCGTAAAAAAAATTGGATTGACTATTTCCCATCAGATATAAAAGATAGGTTATATCATACACATATCCAATCAAAAGATTGGAAAGTTTATTTTATATGTACGCCATCTATTATAGATTTAATTTCTTATTATACAGAACGAAAGACAAACAATATTCCAATTCAAGGAATATTTGTTATTGATGAGAAAACAGGGAAGAATATTGGTAGAACATTTTATATGTTTACTGATAAAACAGATAAGATTATAGATGATTTATATAAAAGGTATAAAAAAGTTGTTTCTAAAAAAGAATCTGATCCATTTATTAAAAATTTATTACTAAATTGTGATGAAGATACAAAGAAACTTTTAGAATCAAATACTGATACAGATGTTTTTCAAAAAAAACAAATTTTGTTTCAACTTTTGTTAGAGCAAAAAACTAATCAAAACACTAATGTGGTTTTATCTAAAAAAGAATATTATGATATATTGACTAAAGATTTAGGTATAAAGATAAGGTTTGTGTCAATGCCTGGTTATAAATTTAATAAAGAAAAATTTATATTTGAGAAAAAATAAAAAGTTGTAATGTGTTATTTTTGTTTTATGTTTTTTTATATTTTTAATAGATTTCTTTTTAAAGTAATTGTTTCTAATATTTTTGTGATATCTTATGTCATATCCTAAACCGCGTGGTTATAAAATTCCAAAAGATGTTATTGAGTCTACATCAAATATTAACAAAAAAGAAGCAGTATTTACAAAAAAAAAAGACCCATTTTCAAAATTGAAACAAATTGGAATTAATCGTGAGAAAAATTCTGTGGATTATTATTCTGGTAATGTAAAAGATAGATTATATCATACGCATGTACAATCAATTGATGAATATTATTTTATGTGTATGCCCTCTGTTACAGATTTAATTTCTTATTATAAACAAAGAAAAAAAAATAATATACCTATTCAAGGAATATTTATTATCGATGAAAAAACTGGCAAAAATATAGGTAGAACATTTTTTACATTTACAAATAATACAGAAAAAATTATTGATACTTTATATAAAAGGTATAAAAAGTTTATTTCAAAAAATGAAGATGATTCATTAATTAAGGAATTATTATTTACTAGTGATAGTTCTGCTATAAAAATATTAACCTCTAATGTTGGTTCTAATGTTTTTCAAAAAAAACAAATTTTGTTTCAACTTTTTTTGAATAAAAAAATGAATGATAACCAATCAGAAAGGAGACGTTATGATATATTAACTAAAGACTTGGGCATAAAGATAAGATTTGTGCCAATGCCTGGTTATAAATTTAATAAAGAAACATTTAGATTTGAGAAAAAATAAAGTTGTAGTACATACTTTTTTTATGTTTTTTTATGTTTTTAATAGATTTCTTTTTAAAGTAATTGTTTCTAATATTTTTGTGATGTCTTATGCCATATCTTAAACCATCTGGTTATAAAATTCCAAAAGAAGTTGTTGAGCATACACCTGACATAAAAAAAAAAGAAGCAGTTTTTACAAAAAAGAATGCTCCGTTTTCAGAATTAGAAAAAATTAATGGTATTGCTACAAAAGATTCAGTTGAATTTAATTCTCATTTTTTAAAAGATCGTTTTTATCATACACATATTCAACCAAAAAATATAAAGGCTAGTTATATATGTATGCCTTCTTGGGAAGATATTGTTAGTCATTTTAATCAAAAAAAAGGTCGTAAAATGTACATTTCAGGAATATTTATTATTGATGAAAAAACTGGAAAGAATATTGGCAGAACATTTTATACATTTACAGATAAAACAGATAAACTTATTGATAATTTATATGAAAGATATAAAAAGTTTATTTCTAAAGATGCAGAAGATTCATTAATTAAGGAATTATTATTAAATTGTGATGAATATACAAAAAAACTTTTAGAATCAAATATTGTTTCTGATGTTTTACATAAGAAACGGATTTTGTTGCAGCTTTTTTTAAAACAAAAATTGAATAACAAATTGTCTATAAAAGAATATTATAATGTGTTAACTAAAGATCTAGGTATAAAGATAAGATTTGTACCAATGCCTGGTTATAAGTTTAATAAAAATAAATTATTGTTTGAAAAAGAATGAAAGGAGTAGTGAATAATTATGGAAGAATATATACAATTTATTTCAAATCTTAAAAATTTTACATCAGTAAAAAAAATGAAAATAACCTCTGAAACTACAAATACAGATGTTGTTGAATTTTTAGCTTCTGTACAATTAAGTACAAATACAAAAATACGTGAATATCTAGAAAAAATAATTGATATAAAAAAATTAGAAGATCAAACAAAATATTTATTTGATTTAGATTTTAATAATTTTTTTAAAGAACTAAAATCTTCAAAGTTAAAAAAAATTATTTTAGATCTTCTACCTCAAACAATGGATAAAGCTTACAAAGATGCATTTTTAGAAAGTTATTATGTTTATTTAATAGAAAAATATTTTAAATTAAAAGAGATATCAATTGGTTATCATCAAATACTTTATCCTACAAGAAAGAAACAATTAAAAAAGATAATTAAGGGATAGTATTTATATTTTTTGCTATAGTAATATATTAAATGTGTCTACCCTCCTTAGCACAGCGGTTAGTGCGTCCGGCTGTAGACTGTTTGTAGATACTGTGAGTATGTTTGTTTTTTATAAGAAAGACAAAACTACAAAAGGCAGTAACCGGAAGATCCCCAGTCCGAATCTGGGAGGAGGGATTACACTCAATATAAATTTTGAATGTTGATTATTTTATTTTTTGAAATATTTTTTATTTTCTATTATGCATTTTTCTTGAAAAAATTGTAATTGTATAACCTTGTAGATCTGCTCTTAGTTTTGCTGTATTTTTAAGGTCATATTTTACATATTTTGATTTTTGTGTTCTTGTTTTTTCTCCTGGTTTATTTGTTAATGGTCTTTTGCCAACTATTTTTTCATTTATTTTTTGCATTTCTTCTAAGGCGTTTCCATGAATTTTTTCAACATTATATTTTGCTCTTAAATCTGAAATTAGTCGTATTTTTAATTTTAAGCCAATTCCTTTTTTTCTATATTTTATTTTAACAAATAAATGATCAACTACAAATTCTTTATTTATATTATTTCCCATTTTTTCTATAAACATGTGCCCATTTGCAGATGCTGCGAGTTCGTTTCCTACATACACTAAATATATAATATATGGGGTAATTTTGTTGTTTATATTTTTTTCCCACAATTGGGCATATCTATTGAATTCCATTTCATTTGTATTATCTACAAATGGGTCTATTTTGAATATTTCTTTGAGTAACTCTGGTGTTAATTCGTGTCTATTTTTATAAGTTATTTTTTTATATGTAATTTTTTCATTTTTATTCATATTGTTCACTATTTATTGTAGATTATATGTATTTTTTAGTATAAATCTGTTTTTAATAGTGTTGTTTTGGATTTTCTATAATGTTTATAATAATTTATAACAAAAATTTGTTGTAAAAAATAAAGTTTAATCTAAAATTTATTATTGTTTAACTATTTAGGTCTATTTTTTCTTTTAATAATTATTTTTTGTTCTTTTGTAGAACTATCTAATTTTGTTGAACTAATTGTATATGCTACTCTTTCTGATTTTTGTGTTCTATATGTTCCATCTGGCAATGGCCTTTCTCCTGCTATTTTTTCATTGATTTTCTGCATTTCCTTTAATGACCAACTTCTTATTTTATTTATTTGTTTATAATTTTTTCTAATATCTGCAATCAAATATGTTTTTAATTTATATGCAAGTCCTTGTTTTTGAAATTTGTCTTTAACAAATAAGTGGGACACATAAAATTCATCATCTTCTATGTATCCATCAGCCATGCCTGCAAATTCATTATTTACATATACAAGGTATATACTATATGATAATATTTTTGATTCTATTTTAGCATATTGTTCCCTTTCAAATTGTTCAAATCGTATCCTGTCATATTGTTCATGGTTTTTGTTTGCATTATTTTTAAAAGGATTATGAATATATATTTCCTTGAGTAACTCTGGTGTTAATTCGTGTCTATTTTTATAAGTTATTTTTTTATATGTAATTTTTTCATTTTTATTCATACAGTTTCATCTATTTATTGTGTATCTTATGTATTTTTTAATATATATGTGTTTTTTAATGGTGTTGTTTTAAAGTATATATAATGCTTAATAATTGAGAATAAACATTTATTGTTTAACTATTTAGGTTTATTTCTTCTTTTAATAATTATTTTTTGTTCTTTTGTAAAACTGTCTAATTTTGTTGAGCTAAATGTATATGCCACCCTTTCTGATTTTTGTGTTCTATATGTCCCATCAGGTAATGGCCTTTTACCCATAATTTTTTCATTTATTTTCTGCATTTCCTTTAATGACCAACTTGTTATTTCATTTACTTCTTTATAATTTTTTCTAATATCTGCAATCAAATATGTTTTTAATTTATATGCAAGTCCTTGTTTTTGAAATTTGTCTTTAACAAATAAGTGGGACACATAAAACTCATCATTTTGTATTCTTCCTTCTGCCATGCCTGCAAATTCATCATTTACATATACAACATACAGAAGATAAGATAATTTTTTTGAATCTATTTTAGCGTATTGTTCTCTTTCAAATTGTTCAAATGTTTTTGTTTTTTTATTGTTTGGTGTGTTTAAAAAAGGATTGTGATCATATATCTCTTTAATTAATTCTGGTGTTAATTCATCTTTATTGTCATAAGTTATTTTTTTATATTTTATAGATATGTTTTTGTTAATCATATTCTTTCTTTTTTTGTTTAGTGTTTAATATATATTATTGGTATAATTTATTTATTAATATTTTGCTTTTTTGCTTTTATCCTTTTATAGTATCTATAATATATCTAATAATATAGATTATTGTTGGGATAAAAATATACAATAATGCATGTCCTATTTCTTCAATCCAACCCCATTTTACAAAAAAATATATTCCAAGTATCCATCCAACTATGTACCAAAAATTATATTTATGGTAATGATGAAGTATTAAGTATAAAGACACACTTATAACCATTATCTGTATAAATACGTCTGAAATAAGTTTTCGGCCTAACCATAAATATATTAAATTATCTAAAATGATTAATCCAAATGAGATAACTAACCCTAATATGATTTTAAATGTCAAATCCATTAATGCATGGAATGCTGTTGTTTTTTTTTCATTTTTATTCATATCTTTTCTATATTTTTGTTTAATATATTTTTAAATAAATATCTTCCAATCCAAATAATTGTTGGAACAATTATTGCCAATAATGTAGAATTATATTTCATCAACCCCAATTTAAAAAACATATATGCACATATTATCCATCCGATAATATAAAAGAATGTAAATTTGTCATTATGATATATTTGCATTATAATGGAATATACAAGAATAATTGTTGCTGTTGGGATCATTGAATTTAGGTTTATGTTAAAAAAAACATAAATTATATTATTTATTGCAAGAACAATAAATGTTTTAACAAATCCTTTTACTGTGCCTATGAT
>DAOPNM010000026.1:0-7086 GCA_035357435.1 archaeon
ATAGATAATATAGATCCTGCACTAAGAAGGCCAGGAAGATTTGATAGAGAAATACAACTTGGCGTTCCAAATGAAAACGAAAGATTAGATATTCTAAAAATTCATACTAGAAATGTGCCACTTGGAAAAGATGTAGACTTAAAAAAAATTGCAGAAATAACATATGGATATGTTGGTGCAGACCTTGCAGCATTAATTAAAGAAGCAGCAATAAATGCAATAAACAATGCAATAAAACAAATAAAAACACCATCAAAAGAAGAAGAAAAAAAAATATTAGAAAACCTATCTATAACTAATGATGATATTCAACATGCATTAAAACATATACAACCTACAGGTTTAAGAGAAGTATATATAGAAACGCCAGACATAGACTATTCAATGGTAGGAGCACTAAAAGAAGAAAAAGAAAACATGAAAGACATAATATATCTTTCTTTAAAAAAGAAAGAAGTTCTAGAAAAAATGAACATAAAACCACTTAGAAAAATATTAATATATGGGCCACCAGGTACAGGAAAAACAATGTTTGTAAAAGCAACTGCAAAAACATTTGGAGTAAATTTTATACACATAAAAGGACCAGAAATATTAGACAAATACCTTGGCGAAAGTGAAAAAGCCATAAGAAATATATTCAAAAAAGCAAAAGAAGTATCTCCTTGTATCTTATTTTTTGATGAAATAGATGCATTAACAGAAAACAAAAATGAATATATAAACTCTCCAAAAATACTAGATCAACTATTAGTAGAACTAGACAACATAAACAATAAAGAAATAATATTTATTGCTGCAACAAATAGACCAGAAAAAATAGATCAAGCATTTTTAAGAAGTGGAAGAATTGACAAAATTATTGAATTTAAAATTCCAAATGATTCACAAAGAAAAGAAATATTAGAACTATTATTGTCAAAAACACCAAACCAAAAAATAGATATAAATCAACTTGTAGAAAAAACAAAAGGATTTACAGGAGCAGATCTTTCACTATTAATAACAGACGCTGCACTTCTTGCCTTAAAAGAAAACAAATATAAAGAAACAAAAATTACACAAAAACATATTGATAAAACTCTAGAAAAAATGACAAATATTGGAAAAAACAACTCTGAAGAACAAGATGTTTTTGAAAACTTAAGAAAAGACAAAAACATAGCAAAGTATGTGTTATAACTATTTTTAATAAAAAAATATTTAAAAAACAAACAAAAACAAAATGGGAACAAGAAACATAACAATCCATACAACTGGATTCCAAACAATCACTTTTTTCCCATCTAATGGGCCAATTGGAATTAAATTAAATAGTGCTATCCACAAATTAATAAAAACACCATAAGAAACAACCATCAAAGACACCCCAAAAACACCAAGAAGCATAAAAACAAATGCCATTCCTATGTTAAGAAGTGGACCTGCCATTGATGTCAGCCCTTCCTCTTTTGTACTTAATCTTTTACCAAAAATATATACTGCACCAGGTGCAACAAAAACAAAACCAAACAAAATAGCAACAACAATTGCCAAAACCAATGGTATTGGCCACATAATAAATCTTGCTTGCGCACCATAATGTATTGCTGTATACTTATGTGCTAACTCATGTAAAATAAAAGAAGTACCTGTTACAACTAAACTCAAACCAAAAATTGGAAAAAAAACAGAAAAAGAAAAAGGAATTGCTGTTTGTGAAAATAATTTAGAAACTATATTAAAATTACCTAATGCTATTGCAAAACAAAAAGAAATTGCTAACCATGCAATAATTATATCAAAAACTTCTGATTTTGGACTCTTTAATTTCATAATATCTAATATTAAGAAAGAAATATTTAAATTCATTTCATTTTATTAAAAATATAAAACCTTCTTTTTAAAAAATAAAAAAAGTGCCCAAGAATTAATGAGTTTTAAAAGGAAAGAAACCATTAAAATCATAAACAAATCTGAAAACAACAGATCCACACAAGATTTGTTGGACACATTTAGAGAAGTTTGGCAAAGATATTATTAAAACGAAAGAAGTAAAAAGTAGATTAAAATGGTCCAAGAATTAATGTATTATCTTTTAGAGGTTCTAAAAATAAAAGAAAAACACACAAAATCCAAACAGTAATGTTTTCTACAACCTTAACCTGTTTTTAACCTTTGGAAACAAATTACAAAAATTTGTGAAAACTTGATTTTGAAGTTCTTGTAAATTAATATTGTTTTGTTTACAAAAAACATTATATGACTCTTTTATATCTAAAACATCTGGAGTTAATCCATTATAAGGAACAGGATAATCAGTTTCTATAAATAATTGAAATAAATGATTTTTTATATCAGGAATATTTGGCCTATTATACCTAATTGTTAAAAAATAATTTCTATCTAAAGCATAACTTAACTCTTCTAAACTTCCAGAAAACCAATGTAAAACAACTTTTAACTTCCAAGAGGATAAAATATCTAAAACATCTTTAGTTGCATATCTACTATGGATAATAACAGGTTTATTTAAACTCTCTGCTAAAAAAAGTTGTTTTTCAAACAATTGTTTTTGTAGACTTTTTTGTTCTGTTGTCTTTGCAAGTTTATAATCTAAACCAATTTCTCCAATTGCTAAAGCATTACTATAATTCATTTTATTTAAATCCTCAAAACATTCATTTATCGATTTAATAGAAACTTGTTCAGGATATAAACCATATGCAAAAAACAAATTTGGAATATTTTCATTTCTTATATCTTCTAATTTCAAATAGGAATTAAAATCAGTACTAGCAGTTAAAGAAATCAAACTATTTTCAGAAAAAACCCTTTTTAAATAATCTTTTGAGACATCTTCATAGTGACAATGAAGATCTATGTAATAATTATAATTGTTATTATTCATAAATATTATATATGATAGAACTAAAATATAAAAACTTTGTTTTAAATATTCCTCCAGAAATATACTTACCAGCAGAAGATACCTATTTATTATTAGAAACTATTAAACAAAAAATAGATTCTAAAAAAAACAATTGCTTAGAAATAGGGTTTGGAAATGGCATTATTTCTCTTGAATTGTATGACAAATGTAAACAATTAACCTGTGTAGATATAAATCCAAAAGCTATAAAATATTTGGAACAAATTAAAAAAAAATATAATTTAAAAAACATGAAAATAATTAAAAGTAATTTATTTGAAAAAATAAATAAACAAAAATTTGATTTAATTATATTTAATCCACCATATGTTCCATCAGAACAAATAGAAGATATTTCTACAGATGGAGGAAAATATGGAAGAGAAATTATTATCTCATTTATAAATCAACTTCCAAAACACTTAAAAAAACAAGGAAAATGTTATTTATTGGTTTCTTCTCTTAATAATATAAGATATATTAAAAAACAAATAAAAAAAAATAAACTACAACAAAAAATAGTAAACCAACAAAAACTATTTTTTGAAACATTATATGTTTTGGAGATAAAAATATGCCAACAAATGTAAATTATGAATATGTTGCAGCAACCAATAAATATGAAAATGCAAAAACAGATGAAGAAAAAGTAATTGCATTACAAGAAATGATATCAACAGCACCAAGTCATAAAGGTGCAGAAAACTTAAGAAAACAACTAAGTAGAAACTTGGCAAGCTTAAAAAATAAAATAGAAAAAAAGGAACAAATTAAAAAAAAATCAGGGCATGCCATCAATATTAAAAAAGAAGGAGCAGGACAAATTGTGATTATTGGTGAAACAAACTCAGGGAAAAGTACATTTCTTACAAAATACACAAATGCAAAACCATTAATTGCAGCATATCCACATACAACAACAAAACCAGAAGTTGGTATGTTAAATTATGGAGGAGCAAACATACAACTTATAGAAATCCCTTCTCTTTTAGATTCAAAAGAAACAGGAACACAACTATTTTCAATGATACGAGTTGCTGATGGGGTTGTAGTAATCATTAAAGATGGAAATATAGAAGAACTTAAAAAAATCATTAAAACTTTAGAAAAAAAAGACATATATATTACAAAACAAAAACCAAAAATAGAATGTAAAAAAAGTGAATTTCCTGGAATATTTTTTATAAACGAACAAAATCTATTAATTCCAAAAAAACAAGCACAAGAATTTTTAGAAAATGCAGGTTACAAATCATATACTGTTATATTAAATCAAAAAACAAGTATGGATGACCTTTTACTTTTAATTAATCCAAGAGCGGTATATAAACCAGCAATATGCATATCTATGCCATTTACTAAAAAAACAGAAAATACAAACTACTTAAATATACCAATAATCGACTTTAATAATGAAAAAGAGGTTAGAGAAAACATCTTTAAAATATTAAACAAAATAATTGTATATACAAAAAAACCAGGAGAAAAAACAGACACAAACACCCCACTTGTTTTAAACAAAGATGCAACTGTATTAGATGCAGCAAAAGAAATACACAAAATATTCTATAAAAACTTAAAATCTGCAAAAGTGTGGGGGAGTTCAAAATTTGAAGGACAAACTGTTTCTAAAAATTATGTTTTACAAAATGGAGACGTTGTAGAATTTATATTATAATCTATCTATTTGTAGCTTAATAATTTTTCCTTTATCAACAACTGCAAGAACATACTTTGCACCAATAGAATGTGCTAACCTTTGCGATTTTATAAGTTTTGTAATATCTTCTTTATTTGAATGTTTTACATCAACAACCCATTTAGTGTGTTGACTTTTACTTTCATAAACTCTAAAATCAAAACCAAAAGATAAGGCTTCTTTTATAATCAAACCAATATCTCTATAATGCTTAAACACAAAAAATTTATTTTCAAAATCAGAAACTTGTTTTTTACAAAAAAGATCTAATTGCTTTTTTGTTAAAGGTTTGTTATTAATATAAACAAAACTTAACTTTCTTTTATCAAAAAGATATTTTGTTTCAAACAGATCTAAAATAAGTTTATTATTTTGTTTTGTTCCATAACCTTTTTGAACTAAAACACTTTTTAGATTTGGATTTACTATTTCACAACCATCTTTCTTTAAATAACCATTAATCATATCTTTTCACAAAAAAACTATTTATACAAAGTAAACATGTTTCTATCAATTCCATAAAACAAACCAATTCTTACACCTGCATCTAACCAAGCATAAGCATATGAAAAAGAAGCTAAGGCTCTTATATAATCTTTATTTTCTTCTAAATACTCTCCATCTGAAAGATAATTTTTTGCCATTGAAAGATAATCATTTGCCATATCTTTTAAAAAAGAATCATTTTGTATATTAATTTTTATTATAGATAATGCTTTCTTTAACATCTTTTTATATTTATCACAATATTTTTTTAAATCATTTTCTATATTTGAAACCATCTAATGCCTCTTTTTCAAAATCATTAAGTTCTCCACAAATAATTAAAGATTGAGGAAACTGTTTTAAATATATATTTTTATAATCTTCAAAATTAAAAACAACAATCTCTTGGGTATTTGAACCAAGACCACCTAAACCAATAGCAATACATTTATTTAGAATATTCTTTGTATCTATCTTTTTCAAAATATCACATGCATCTTTAATATTCATAAAAATATTTTTTTCAATATCAATATCTAAAAGGCACAAAGTATGTGCACCTATAAACAAATTCTGTTTCAAAACTTCAAAAAAACTTGTTGGTGCATAATTTGGTTTAGGATAAACAATAGAAATAGTTTTTCCAAACTTATATTCTGACAAACCACAAATGCCTTTATAACTAAAAATTGAAATCCCTGGGAGGATTTTACAAACTAACCCACGCTTAACTGCCTCTTCATATACACTAAAATGAGTTGTTGCAGATAAAGGATTTCCAATAACCAAAAGACAACAATTATCTTTAATAAACTCTTGCTTTTGTTCTAAATCTTCACGAGACAAACAAATAATCTTTTTAGAAATAAACTTTTCTAAATCATCTAAAGAACCCTGACTAAAAGCACTAGTATAATTATCCAAATAAACAAAATTACATTCTTTAATTATATCTAAGGCTTCTTGTGTAATTTGCTTTGGGGTTAAACCAATACCTATAATATAAAACATTAACTATACACTCCTATTTCTAAATAAACCTCTTTTCCAAAACTATTAACATATGTTATATTTTGACTAATTAACTTTTTATAACTATTACTTTTAGAAAAATGTAAATATCTTTGAGAACTATTTATTTTTATGTAACCTGGAACATTAGGTAATAACTTATTATAATTGTCTTCCAATTGAGACAAATAATCAATCTCTAAAAACTGGGAAGTAATTAATAAATCTGAAATTTTTTGAGAAACATATAAATTAGTTAACTCTTCAATTTCATTTGTGGTTACAGAAAAAAATAGAAGAAACAAAATAGAAATAATAATTAATGCAAAAATTGAATCTAGAGAAAAAACAATACCTTTATTATTCACAAAAATCAACCTCTAATACACAAAAAGAACCATTATAAATAACCCCTCTTGTAAAAGAGGTCTTAATAATTGTACTTTGTGTTTTATAAATAATTTTATTATCTAAAACTAATTTACAAATAGAAGGATCTAAAAAAACAATTTTATCTAAACTACTTAATTGAATATTATTTTTATAACAAACCTTTGAAATGAAATCATATTTTGCTAAAAAATTACAATCTGAGATCAATTGATCAACAACTAGATTTTTTTCCAAAAAATAAAGAGATAATTCTGAAGAAACAATTTGGGTGTTATAATCAAAAACATATGCTTGTTCAACTTCTATAACTAAAAAAACAAGAACTAATGTAATCAAAATATCAAAAACCATAATTTGTGCTTTTTCTGATTTCATGGTGTGCTCTCCTCACTTGTGTTTATATTACTTTTAAAATAATAACCTTTACAAACATCATTTATGAAAAAACCATTTGAAAATTGTAACTTATTATATTTTAAAGAACATAATTTGATATTAAAATCATTATAATTAATATCTGTATCCAACTTCTCTTTAAAAAACAAATTAACACTAACAAACAATGAAACAATAATCAACAACAAAA
>DAOPNM010000027.1:0-6924 GCA_035357435.1 archaeon
AAAAAAATAGAATTACATATGGTAAAACAAGAAATTATTGACATAATTGTACAAAAGTCAAAAGATGGATGGGACACTGCTGACATCCTTAATTATTTAGTCAGTAAAGGGTATAGTTTAAATGATATAAGTGAAGCAATTCAAGCATATAAATCAGGGCAATATACAACAACTTCTCCACAAATATCATCAACAAATACATCACAATATACACAATCAACAACATCTCAATCACAAACAAAAGATACACCAAAATATGTTTCAATAACTGATGTTGAAAGACAAGTTTATGACCACACAATTCCCACAACATACATTGTTAAAAAAGAAACAAAACCAGAAATAGAAATACCTATAAAAGAAGAAAAAACAGAAAAACCAAAAAAAGGAATATTTAAAATAAAAAAAGAAAAAACAACTGAAGAACCAAGTATAACTGATAAAAAAAAGAAAAAATCAACTCTTATTATAATTATATTAATTGTTTTAATTATCGCAATGCTATTTTATCTATACGTTATAGACCCTTTTAATCTTAATCTTCCAGGAAGTCAAGAAATAAAAACATTAATTTTTGGATCAAATGAAACAACAGAAACTATACCTGATGGAAACTACACAATTCCATCAACACAACCATTAGCACCACCAACAAACCAACCACCTACACCACCATCATTACCAAATACAGGGGCTAGTGGAACCCAATCAACACCACCAACATTACCAAATACAGGGGCTAGTGGAACCCAATCAACACCACCAACATTACCAAATACAGGGGCTAGTGGAACCCAATCAACACCACCAATATTACCTGTACCACCAACAAACCAACCACCTACACCACCAGATATAAATTTGCCAAAATTACCATAAATTTATCCTAAATTAACTTCTTTTTCCAGCAACAAAAAAAATAGTTTTTTTTTCAAAAATTTTAAATATTTCTAATCCTTTTACATTTTCAGAATAACCTATTAGTTGTAAATTATTTATTCTAAACCATTTTTTTATTTCTTTTAAGGTGTGATAACTTTCATAAGGTACCGCATATCTATCATATAAAGTAGTCAGTGGTGCAGTTCTAAATATTCTAGCAAAATTACTTGTTGTTAACCAATTAATTATTTTATCTGGATCTTTAGAAACAAATGTTTTTATTAAAAATCTATTAAATCTATATTTTTGTCTAGAATATTTATGATAAAACCCCAAAATAATTATGCCATCTTTATCTAAAAGATCAATTAATTTTGTAAAACCAAGATAGGGATTTTCTGTATGGTGTAAAACACCCGTACATATAATTATATGAAATTTACCTAATTGTTTTAAATTAGAATTAATTATATCCATTTGTTTAAAATTAATGTCTACATTATTATTTTTTGCTAAAAGCTTTGCTTTTTCTAATTGCCCTTCTGAAAAATCTATACTTGTAACATGTGCGCCATATTTTGCAAATAAAACAGATTTTTCTCCAGTACCACAACCTGCATCTAATATGTTTTTAGACATAATTGTATTTAAGGAAAGGTTTGCATAACTTAAGATTTTAGAAACTAATTTTTTATGGTTTTTAATTTGTTTGTTGGTATAAAATTTTAAATCTGGATAATTATAGGAGTTATAATAGTTTTTTACAGAATCCATGTTTCTATATCCATTATGCAGATTTGAAAACTATTGCAGTGTATTCCAGAAATATGAAAGTTTATCATGAAGATTGGAATATGAAATTAATTCTTCTGGTTTAAACCATACATTTATTTCTCTTTTTGCAGTTTCTGGAGAATCAGATGCATGAATTACATTTGCAGTAGGTCTTTTAAAATAATCGGAAAGAACATATGAATCTTGAGAGAAATCTCCTCTTATAGTACCTGGTGCTGCTTTTAATGGATTTGTTGACCCTGCCATTTTTCTTACAATTTCTATAACCATATGGCCTTCTAAAACAATTGCAATTACAGGGGTTGGATCTTTCATAAAATAATTTATTAATTCATCATTTATTTCTTTTGCAAGTTCAATTTCAGTTTTATCAGTAACAATTCCTCTTTCTTTCAAATTATCTAAAGCTTTTTTACCTGCACTTAAGGCCCATTCCTCTGTAAAAGGATAATGTTGTTTACAGGTCTCTAGTGCTGGTTTTACCATTTTAAGACCAACAATCTTTAAACCCATTCTTTCAAATCTAGTAATAATTTCCCCACAAATACCTCTTTCAACAGATTCTGGTTTTAATAAAACTAATGTCCTTTCTATTGGATCAGTCATGTTTATCACACATTTTATTTTTTAATTTAATTTTAAATATATAAATAATATTATTATATAAATATTTATAAAGTCTTTTAAATTAAAAAACACATTTTTCTTGTTCATTTGCCAAATAAGATAAATAAAAAAGAATATAATTAAAATATTATAATTTCTCCAAAACATAAATATACCTATTTATTTTTGTACCACTAGGTGTTGTATAAAAAATAGGATTTTTTAAATCAAGATCTTTATTAATTTCAGAAACATTAACTAAACCAAAATTGTTTTTCTCATAAACATTTTTGTATATACCATATATTTTATTATTATTTGTTTTAAATTCAGGTAAAATACACACAATTCTTGTACCTGTTTTTAAATTATTACTTAAGTTTTTAAACAAATCAAAATAAAGTGAATTTAATTGCTTTAAAATAGCTTTTGCAGTACCTGAGCTTGGTAATTTATTTAAGAATGGGCCCATATATGGCTCAAAAACAACACCATCTGCTGTTATATTTAAACTTGTAGCATCCCCATTTATAATTTTAAAACTGTTTTTTAAATTAAATTGTTTAATAGCCCATAAAACATTATCCTTTGCAGTTTTGCACATCTCTGTATCTTTATCTATTCCTATAACATTATATCCAAGACAAAGTCCTTGAATAAGAAAAGTTCCTGCCCCACAAAATGGATCTAAAATTGTTTTCCCTTTTTTTAATCCTAAAATATTTATCATAATTTGTGAAAGACGAAAAGATGTTGAATATAATTGTTTTATAGATGGCCGTTTTGTATCCTTAAACACATTTAACTTAGAATCAAAACAAAAAAGAGATTTGGAAAAATAATATTTTCCATGTGCTTTAACAATAACTAATTCAAAACCATTATTATTTAATTTCCAAGAAAAAAAATCATCAGGAGAAACAATGTTTTCAGATTTTGGTTTTTTATAAACCGCTTTTACCTTTTCTTGTTTAAAATGTTGTTTTAAAATATAAATAATTTGCTCAATTTCATTATTATTTAGATCTATAGAAGATACAGAAAAATTAAAATTTGTATAAAACTCAAAATCAAATTTAGATAAAAAACTAGGTGAAACATTTTCTGAAACAAAAAATGTTTGTGCAATTCTTGTTATCCCACCTAGTTCTAAAATAATTTTATTTAAATTTATTTCTTGTTTAAAATCAATTAAAAGATATTTATAATGGTTTTCTACAATTTGATAATCAATATCGTTTGTTTTAAAATAAACACTAATCTCTAATTTAGAAAGATCTGAATCTCTTCCAAGTAAAAATAAATACATTTTTAATCAATACCAAATTCATATAAATAAAAAAGAAAAAAAATAAGCAGCTATTTGGCTGCTTCTTTTCCAGATTTAGAATCTGTTTTTGTAGTGGCCTTTGTATCTGACTTAGTATCTGATTTTGCAGCACTACCTTTTGCATCAGGTTTTGCGGCACTACCTTTTGCAGTAGTAGCTGCTTTGATACTTTCATCTTCTGCTTGTTGTGCTGCCAATAACTTTTTCCTTTTTTTGACAGTACCAACAGATTTTAATTTATCCTTGTTTTCTTCAACAATAACCTTCATTGGACAAGGAAATTTAGGTGATGCTTTTTCTAAAAGTTTTTTTACCAAATCTACATTTTCTTTATTTACTAAAACACTCATTATTTTTTGATTTGGTTTTACTCTAACAGCAGACCCAATAACTTTACCAAAAGGACATTGGCTCATTCCTTGCTGAATTCTATCTGCATGTGCACCTTGTGCTTGCTTATTTTCTCTTAAATAAAATTGTGGATGTACTCTTATTTTCAAATAATAATTACTTTGTGTTAATTTTTTATTTAATTGTCTACCAACTGTTATTCTTGCTGCTTCAATTGCATTATCTCTAATTTGTATTTTTTTTGTAGAGACTAAATGCAAAACATGGGTATAATTTTGATCACCAAAACCCATATGGTATTGTTTAATTTTACTTCCTGGAATACCACCAACATAATTTTTTTTATGCACTTTTTTTGCATATCTTGCATATGCTCTTTTTTTTACATCTTTGTCATAACATCTTCCTGGTCTTAACCCCATATAATATCACATTTCATAAGTTTCTATATTTTATTATTTATTAAATTATTTTTAACTAACAAATTATTTTTAACTAATCATAATAATTTTTAATATATAATATATATGGAGAAAGATATATAAAGCAAATCTATATTAAAAACAACAAATATTATTTAAAGAAGGAAGAAGAACAGGGATCTGTTCCATTCCTTTTAAATTCGAAATATAAAAGAAACAGTATGCTCATTCTTCCTCTTTTCTGCCTTTCCTTGTGGAATCAGGTAATAGATTACCTGATATATAATGGATAAAAGTTATTATATATAGTAGGTAGTTAAAAAATAAAATTTTTTTAAAAAAATATTTAAAAAACCAAACTTAAAGTAATTATGCTGATATTTAAATAAGGAAAAATGAAGATATAAAGGATGTTTATTTAGTTTAGGCTTTTGTAACTTATAATACATATTTTACACCAAACATTTAACTTTATCAATATCAATCTTTACTCCAAGAAAGTTTATCTCCTTTTTTTAAATAATCTATACTTATATCTGCAGGAATTTCAACAATATATTTTGATTTCTGTTTTGGTTTGTACAAACTATATGGTTTAAGATTTTTTTTAATATCAACAATCTTTTTAGAACTATCTAAAAAAATTAAATGAATTGGAAAATTCATAAAAAAAGTATGGATTATTGCAGAAAATGTAGATGGTTTCTTTAAAATAAAAATTAATGCATAATCTACATCTTTTCTTTTTTTGAACATTAAACCACTTAATTGCTCAAAAAAGGATATTGCAAATCTATGTTTTGTAACAATTATTTTTTTATTATTTTTTAACAAATTAAATCGCTTTTTTCTTTTTTTGTTTATTTATTTGGTCAATTTGTTCTTTTATCTGAGGATTCATTGAAATGCCATTTTCATTTTCCACAAAAATAGGAACACGCATATTTTTTTGTTGGGAAGGCGTTTTTTCTATAACAGAATCTAATTTTGGATGTGTTTCTGTGTCTTTTAAAGGGATAACTTCTACAACCTCAATATCAGGAATTTCAAACTTTTCTAAATGTGGAGGTTCTGGTTGTTTTTTGATAGTAGAAGATTCTGAAGATTTTGGTTTAATTTCTTCAAAAATAATCTTCTTTTTTTCAGGTACCTCTGATAAAAAAGAAAAAGATTCAATAAATGTTTCTTTTGGAGAAATCTTTTGTGTATTTTTTTCTAACTCATTTAACATAGAATGAATATCTTCTTCTTGTTTATTATCTTTTGGTTCTAATGTTTTTTGCAAAGACTTAATTGCTTCTAAATGTTTTTGAATTTCTTTTTTTATACTATCTACATCTTGTTGTTTTGATGGAATTGAGCTATTATTGTTTTCTAAAATGGTTATATCTTTATGAATAGTATCAATTATTTGTTTTTCTTGGCTAGTTTGTAAAAGTGGTTGTGTATCTTGTTTAACAGGTGGATTTTCTAAATTTGTTAACTTTTTTAGTTTCTCCAATTCTTCTTTTGACAACTTTGTTTTTTTTTGTTCATCAGACATTTTTTATCTAATCTTTGTCTTATATAAACATAAAAAGAGTGAAAAATATATAAATATTATGGATAATAAAATATTTACACTTTTTATTAAAATTTCATTAAAAAATGGAAAATAGAAAAAAAATGAATAACTTAACCTCCATTGGAATCATTCCTGATGGCAACAGAAGATATGGAAGAAAAAAAAGCATGGATTTGCATAAAACATATCAATATGCAACAGATATAGGTATACCTATAATTAAACATATTTATAAAAAATATCCATCTGTAAAACAAATCCAATTATATGCACTTTCAAAAGAAAACCTAAAAAGAAGCAAAGAAGAAGTTTCTGAATTATTTAATCTATTTAAAACAAATATTCCTTTACTTAAAGAAAAAGTTAAAGAATATGATATAAATTTTAAATTTATTGGAAACTTTAAATTCTTTCCACCAACTTTAAAAAAAATAATTAAAGAAAATTCTGATTTTAAAAAAAATGCAAGATTAACAATTTATTTTTGTTTAGGATATTCAGGAAGACAAGAAATAATAGACGGGATAAATAAAATTATTAAAAGTGGAAAAAAACAAATTACAGAAAAAACATTTAGAAACTATTTATATGATCCACAATTAATAGATCCTGAAATAATCATAAGAACATCTGGTGAAAAAAGATTGTCTGGATTTTTAACATATGAAAGTGTGTATTCAGAACTGTTTTTTATAAAAAAATATTGGCCTGAAATAAAACCAAAAGATATAGATAAAATCATTCAAGAATATCAAAATATTGGAAGAAGGTTTGGAAAATAGTATTTAATATATATATAACTAATATATATATAACTTAAGAACACATTGGAACATCACACATATCCCCGTCACCATCATTATCAGAATCCCATTGGAGTGGATTGTAAATAAATGGGCAATTATCTGAGACGTCCATAAATCCATCCCCATCTGTGTCTAAAAAAGATAAAACTAATGGTGCGTAATCAACTA
>DAOPNM010000028.1:0-5767 GCA_035357435.1 archaeon
ATTAAATACCCTATCATTATTGAGTCAAACATATTTCCGAGACCTGCACTGGCACCTGTTAATGCCAAAACAGTACATAAAACAATTACTATAAAAATTCCTAAAAACAAAACAAACTTTGTTGCAGCATTATACTCTTCAGGTTTAAGATCCCAACCTAAAAAATTAATTGCAGACTCATATTTTTGTGTAAATTTTGCATTTGCACCTAAACCTGGAAATTTAGTATAAATTTTTTTACAAAAAGCAACATAAGGTTGTACCTTTTTTTTAACTAATTTTTCATCAGTGCCAAATTCTGGACGTTCTACATTAATTGCTTGATAGAGTTTACCTGGGCTTGCTTGTCCCTTTTCTGTCTGTGTTTTTTGTTTTACCATAGTTTATTTTTTTTAGTTTTTTATAGTTTTTTTATAATTAATCTCTTCTAAAAAATTAAAAACCATAATTATTATTAAATGTTTCATTGTATATTATATATTCAATAATTTTAATTAACTATGCAAATATTTAAAAAGGTGAGTATATGGTTTTTAAAATAATACATGACAAAAACAAATGCATTGGTTGCGGAGCATGCATAACAATGTGTCCAGAAAACTGGAAATTCCAAGGAAACAAAGCACAACCAATTAAAAAGGAAATAAAAGAAATAAGCTGTAATCAAAAGGCAGCAGATATATGCCCTGTTAAATGTATAAAAATTCAAAAAAAATAAAACATGGAAAACAAACTATATTTTGGAACTGCTGGTTTTGGGGGTCTTGAATATCCTAGTACTAATCCTACAGCAGATGCTTGCCTAGAAATAAACAAGATAGGATTAGATGCCTTAGAAATTGAATTTGTAAGACAAATATACCTTAAAAATAATTCTCAAGAAAAACTTTTAGAAATAAAAAAAAAAGCAGAAGCATATAATATAAAATTAAGTATACATGCACCTTATTTTATAAACTTAAACTCTAAAGATAAACTAAAACTACAAAATAGTGTCACTAGAATTATTGACTCATTAAATATTGGACAGACAATCGGTGCTAACATTCTTGTATTCCATATAGGATATTTTATGGGTGAAGACAAAAAAAAAGTTATGGAAAATATTTGTGAACAGATTGCTTTTATTCAAGAAAAATTTAATACAAAAAACAAACAAATAAAACTAGGACCAGAACTTACAGGAAAAAAAACACAAATTGGTTCTTTAGAAGAACTATTTTATCTTTATGACAAATTTGGAAAAAAATTTATATTTCCAGTAATAGATTTTGCACATCAACATGCAAGAGAAAATGGATATTTTAAAAATACAAAAAACATAGATTTATTTTTTTCACAACTAAAAAGTTATCCTGAAATCTTTCAAAATATGCATATACACATGTCTGGAATAAATTATACCCTAAAAGGAGAAAGAAATCATTTAATGCTAGAAAACTCAGATTTACCATACAAAAAAATACTTGAAAAATTAAAAGAAAATAAAACAAATGGAGTTATAATTTGTGAAAGCCCTGACACTGTTGGAGATGCCTTACTTATGAAAAAAATTTATGAAAAACTATAAAAATTCAAAATCCTCTGAATTTTCATTTTTATGCTTTTCTTTAATTTCTGCTAACCTATTTGGGTCATTTCCATGTAATTCCTTTGGAGTATTTGTAGTCTTTGAAACTATTCTTGAATTTGAAGAACCAGAATCTCTAGAAATTAATGGATTTACTGTTGATTTTGAAAATGTAGGTTTTGGTATAGAATTTGCTTTTTTTAAAGAATTAATTTTATCTAATGTGTCTGACTTCATTTCTCCTTCATATTTACAAGAATTACAATAATTTGTTTTCTTTTCTGGATTATATCTAACATCTAAAGAAAAACATTGTGGGCAATATTTATATAACATTTTTTTATCACACTCTAGGCAGATTTTTTTTATTTTTTTATTTTAAATTTAAAATAAAATTATATAAGTCTATAAAGAACAAAAGAATTTAAAAATATTGTGGTTTTGTTTTTTTGAAACAAAAAAGAAAAATTACAGAAAACTCCACAGAAATTTCAAAAACAAAAAATGTGATAAAAAGATAAAAAAAGAAAAAAAATAATTTCTCTTTTTTAAAAAAAACTATTCTTGTACACAATATTGTTGCTGTAATCTTGTTTGCTCTTCTCTCACTGTATCATTTTCATCTCCACCAAACATATGTTTTACTGTATTTTCTGAAAATTTATCTATTGGTATACTACAATTTGCTCCTTGAGGGCCTGGCATTCCTGGTGGTAATTTATTTCCTTGTGCATCACTAACATATGCTACAAAATTACAATTTCCATTCTGTATACCTGCTACCTTTATTATATAGAAAAAAGTATTACCATCATTTGAAGGAAACAACATTTTCAAATTACCCGCTTCACAATGTATAAAATGTGGAACAAACTGTCCTGCATCTGTATAAGTTACAACACCATTTTCAGTATTATTTCCATTAGTTCCAGAAACAGTTTCTGGTGTTGTTGTAGATGAATTTTTTGGGGGTAAAAAAATTAATAATAATACAATTGCCACAATTACTATAACTAATCCTATTATAATTCCTTTTTTCATTAATTTTCACCTAATTTACAAATTTTTTTATCTAATTAATTTTTGTCAATCACAATCTATAAAAAGACAAAAATATATAAAAATATTGTATAGATTCTTTTATAAACATATAATGTCTTAAGAAAAAGTATAACCAACAGCTCAATTTATAAAAACAAAATTTAAAAAGACAAAGGATTACAAATAAATGTAAAAAAGAAAAGGAGAAACAAAAAATATGAAATTAACAGAAATTGTAAATCCAAGACAAACAATTTTATTAACAACAAAATATAAAAATAAAGAAAATATAATTACATTAGATTGGCATACACCATTATCTTTTGAACCACCAATGTATGCTGTAGCTATTGGAAAAACAAGATATTCTTTAAAACTAATAAAACAATCAAAAGTGTTTGTAATAAACTTTATGTCACCACAATTTCAAAAAGAAATTCTTTTTTGTGGAAGAAATTCAGGAAGAGATATAGATAAATTTAAAGAAACAAAATTTACAAAAGAAAAAAGCAAAACTATTGATTGCCCAAGAATAAAAGAAGCATTGGGTTATTTGGAATGTATTGTAGAAAAACAAATAAATGTGGGAGATCATATATTATTTATTGGAAAAATAACAAACAGTAATCTTAAAAAAATAGATAAACGCATATTTCATATAAAAGATGATTTATTTACAACAACGATTGATTAAATTAAAAATAATTGGAGAAAGATAAAAATGGAAATTAAAAATAAGAATGTAGGGGTTGTAGGAATTGGTGTAAAAACAGAAATAATTACACCAAAAGATAATCTTTTAGAAGTTATAAAAAACACATTTACAAAAAATAAAAATCTACTCGAAAACAATGACATTGTGTGTATAACAGAAGCTGTTGTTGCAATAACACAAAATAATTTTGTACAAATAAATGATATTACACAAGAAATTAAACAAAAACTTAATATTACTGAAAACTCTACAATTGGAATAATTTATCCAATTCTTTCTAGAAACAGATTTTCTATGATTTTAAAAGCAATAGCAAAATGTGTGCCAAAAGGAAAAATCATTGTACAATTGTCCTTTCCTAGTGACGAACAAGGAAATCCTGTTATAAATAAAAACTTTTTAAAAAAAATTGGAAAACAAAACAAGGATAAACTTACTTTAAATGAACTACCAACAAAAGAACTAATTCATCCAATAACAGGCATAAACTATATTGAAATGTATCAAGAAATTATTCAGCAACAAGGTGCAAAAGCAGAAATTTATTTAGCAAATAATACTAAGTATTTGGTTGAAAAAAAACCTGAAGGAATTATTGTGTGTAATGTACATAATAGACAAGAAGCACTTGAAGAAATAAAAAAACAAAATTATAAAAATGTTATAACCTTACAAGACATTTGTTCAAACCCAAAAAACAAAGCATATTGTGAATGGGGATTATTGGGTTCAAACATTTTAGATCCAGAAAAAGAACTATTAAAATTGGCTCCAAAAAACGCAAATGTGCTTGCGAAACAAATTCAAACATTTATAAAAAAAGAATTTAAGAAAAATGTGGAAATAATAATTTATGGGGATGGGGCCTATAAAGATCCAGAAACAGGAATATATGAACTTGCAGACCCTGTGTGTGCTTTTGGAATTACTGATGGTATTAAAAACAAAAATAGAATAGGTGTAAAAACAAAATACCTTATGCAAAAATATTATTCACAAGGAAAAACAAAACAAGAAATTCTAAAACTAATTCAAAAAGAAAAAAACAAAATAAAAAAAACAGATAAAAAAAATGAATTTGCATCTCAAGGAACAACACCAAGAAAAATAGAAAACCTTGTATCAAGTCTTGCAGATCTTATATCAGGAAGTGCAGACGCAAATACACCTATTGTTATAGTAAAAAACTATTTAGAATAAATTTTAAATTTAATAAAAAAATAAAATCTAGATATAAAGAATGCTATAAAAATAAAAAAACTGAAAAAAATATGATTTATGTAACAGGCCATGCAATTCCAAGTGCAGATATAGATAGTGTATTTTCATCCATATTAGTGTGTGGATACATTGAAAACAAATATAAACAAAAAACATTGCCAATAAACATAAACAAAAAAAATAGAAACATAGAAAAACTTCTTAAAACACTTGGATATCAATACCCTAAAAAATATAATATAACAAAACAAGATGTATTTGTGCTTGTTGATCATAATGACCCAAATGAATCAATTTGGGCAAAAGGGATAAACAACAAAATATATGGAATAATTGATCACAGAAAAAAGACAGGAAAAACTAAACCAGAAAAATTTGAAATTATTAAAGATGCAGGAGCATGTGCATCAATAATTTATCAACTTTATAAAAAAAATAAAATAGAAATATCTAAAAAACAAGCAATACTTTTTTTGTATGCAATAATTTCTGACACCTATAATCTAAACTTAAATGCTAAAAAAATAGATAAACAAATAATAAAAGAAATATATCAAAGATACAAAATAAAACAAACACAAGAACAAATATATGATATCATCTACAAAACAGAAACACAAGAAAAAAAATCTATAAAAAAACTATTGTTTGATGATTTAAAAGCGTATACAATAAACAACAAAAGAATATATATATCAAACATAAAAACTAAAAACAA
The DNA here is from genome assembly GCA_035357435.1 of archaeon. Lineage (GTDB taxonomy): Archaea > Iainarchaeota > Iainarchaeia > Iainarchaeales > CSSED10-239 > DAOPNM01. The sequence continues at coordinate 5,266 of DAOPNM010000028.1, forward strand.
AAAAATAAACAAGCAAAAAATAAAAAAAGAAATAGAAAAACTCAGAAGAGAAAGAACACAACTATGGTGTGTAAACATTATGGACATAGAACAAAAAACATCAGAAATATTATATTATGGAAAACCAGAACTTTTAAAATTATTTAAAAACGAAAAATATAATAAATTGGTTTCAAGAAAAAACTATATATTGCCATTAATTACAAAGGTTCTAAAAAAATAAAAAGATTTAAATATATATTCATACATAATATTTATTAGTTAATAACAATTGGTGATTAAAATGACACAATTAATTTTAGAACAAAAATTAAAGCACACCCCTACCTTAAATACAGTAATTATGGTAGAAAATGTCTTAAAAAATATAGATGATAGTGTTATAACAATAGCAGAACTTAAAAGAAAACTTCCTAGGCAGGTTAATCATACAACATTAAAAATAATTCTTGAATATTTAGAAAAAAGTAATAAGATTGCTGTAAGTTTAAAAGGCATAACT
>DAOPNM010000029.1:0-5689 GCA_035357435.1 archaeon
TATCAGGATTATAAATTGCCATTAACAATGCACCAATCCCCTTTTCTGATCTTTTACCTTTTCCATAAAAACCACCAACAATACAAGCATCTATTGTGTCTATGTCTTCCCCAAAAGATTTTTTATACTTTATCCAATGAAATCCACGCACACCTGCTTTATAACTTGCATTTAAATCTTTTGCAATAATTCCTTCTAATCCTTTAGAAATACATTTATTAAAAAAATCTTTTAATTGAACAATATCTGTAACAATAATTGCATTTGTTGGCATTATTAATGGTGGATAATTAAAATAGTTTACGACAAGCTCTCTTCTTTTTTCAAAAGGTTCTAAATAAACTTCTTTTTTATCATAATAAAGAATATCAAAAACATTTAAGTGAAGAGGTAAATTTTTAGAAAACTCTATAATACCATATTTCCTTTTTCTTTGAATTGTCATTTGAAAAGAAAAGTATTTGTCATGTTTTTCATCATATGCAACAGCTTCACAATCAATAATAAAATCTTTAGGAATTCTTTTAATTGCTTTTATAATATCTGGGAACATATGTGTAATGTCTTCTTCATTTCTAGAAAAAATTTTAATTTCATTTCCAAATTTATGAATTTGTTGTCTAAATCCATCTATTTTTGTATCTACTAAAAATCTATCACCTAATCTTTCTTTAATTTCTTCAAAGCTTTTTGCTCTTTCACACAATTGTGATTTAAATGGAATAAAAGGGATAAGAGACAATAACTTTACACCATCTATTCCTTTATCTTTTATAACTTTACCAATTAATCCTAAATCTGAAGCAATATTATATTTTGAAGTAATAATTTCATTAAATTCCTTTTGCTTTTCTTTTTTTTCTTCATCAGGAAGGTTCAATTTATTTGCTTCTAAAAAAGCAAGTGCATCTATAATTGTTGAATCGCCAAACCCCAATCTATAAGCAATTGGAAACCGTATTATATATTTTGCAGAAACTTTATCTAGATTATATAAAAGAAATTTGAAATATTTAAGTTTATTAGAAACTGCATCCTTACCGTTTGTTTGTGCAATTTTTAATAAAGTATTATAAACTTCATCAAACTCTAATGCTTTAGAAAACAATGTTCTTTGTGATTTTGTGCTTTGCAAAGTTTCAAAAACAACACCTAAATCACCAAGCTTTAAATATTCTTCTTTTATTTTATTTTCAGGCAACCCTAGATATTCTGAAATACAAGAAATTATAGTTGCCTCTCCAAGATTTATGCTTACACTTTTGTATTTGGGACCTAATGTTCCTTGACAAAAATAAATTAAATTAGAAATATCCTTTGCAGGAGTTTTTAAAAAAAGATCAGAAAGAATTGATGCCATTTCTAAACGACTAGATGTTTTATCTATTTTTTCAAAATACTCTGTAATTACTTTAAATTCCATATTTTTCTTTTTATTGCAATTTTTTATTTTTATTATTAATTAATAACAAACTAACAAAATTATAAATCAAAAAAAATAAAAATAGATTTATAGATCACCATAAAAATAATAAAATGGATCTATAATAACCATTAATTAAATTAGAAAAACAACACAAATGGTGTCCAAGAAATAACGTGTTTTTATAAATGATATTGCAGTTGGTTAAAATAAAATGAAAAGTTTAAATGAAAAGCTTAACAGATGACCAATACATAATTTTAAAAAATTAATAACTTCTTCCAATATAAACAATTGCTTTTGCTTTTTTCCCACAGACTACACAAACATCGTCTTCTCCTGGCAAATCTTCAATATCCATCCTTTCTCCACGAACATCTGCACCATCTGTATCTGCTTTTAATTTATCAGCACATTCTTTGCCATCCATCTCTGTACTACATAAAGGTATTCTTATAAGCATACCATCATCTAATGCTGTCTTTAGGTCTTCATATTTAGTAACAGAAACAATCCTTTTTTCAAATTCTTTATCTGCCTGAGCTTTTAGATTTATTGTAAATTCTTGTGAAATTTCTTTAATTTTTTTAAAAGCATCATCTAATGGTACAACTTCTTTTGTGTTAAGATCTCTTCTAAAAATTGTTAGTGTATGGTTTTCTAAATCTTTAGGACCAACTTCTAATCTTATTGGAACCCCTTTCATTTCCCAAAAATCAAATCTCTCTTTTGGTGTTTTTTCTTTATCATTATCTATTCTTGTAACATAACCAAGTTTTTCTAAATCTTCTGCTAAATCAACACATAATTCTTCTATTTTGTTAGTATCTGCCTCTTTAAAATATAAAGGTAAAATAATTATATGAATTGGTGCAAGCTCAAATGGCAATCTCAAACCTTTTTTATCTCCATGTATAGATATTAATCCACCATATATTCTAGAAATACCAGGGCCATAACATGTACCCATTGGATATTTATAATTTCCATCTTTATCCTTATATTTAACATCAAAAGCTTTTGTGAATTTATCACCTAATAAGTGTGTAGATGGAAGTTGTAAAATTTTACCATTTGGCATAATTGTGTCTGCTGCAAATGTATCTATGGCACCAGGAAATTTATCCCATTCTGGCCTCTTAAAAAAAATAAATGGAATACCAAATTTGTCATGTAATATATCTTCACTAATCTGCATATCTTGTAAAACCTGCTCTTTTGCTTCATCTAGTGTTTCGAAAACATTATGTGTTTCAAACCAATAAAATTCTCTTGCTCTAAAAAATGGTTTTGTTGCTTTTGTTTCATATCTAAAAATATTTGCTCTCTGATATGTCTTTAATGGTAAATCTTTATAACTTTGTACCCAATATTTAAACATATAATAAAAAGCAGTCTCGCTTGTTGGTCGCAAGGCATATCTTTCTTCAAATTTTTCATCACCATGCTCAGTTACCCAAAACACATTAGGGGTAAACCCCTCAACATGTTCTGCCTCTTTTTTAAAATTTTCTTCAGGTATTAAACAAGGCATAATAACTTGTTCATGGCCTGTTTCATTTAACTTATTTTCATAAATCCAAAACATTTTACTCATTGTTGATACACACCATGGCCTATATACAATTGTCCCTTTAATATTATATCTGAGATCTGCTAATTCTGCTTTATCTACAATTTCATTAAACCATTTGTTAAAATCAACAATTTTATATTCTTCTGTAGATGACATTTTTTCTCCATTTTTACAATTTTTGTAATATAATTTTTGTCAATATATTATTTTGTGCAACATCTGTTATAATTTTTTCTTTTTTATATGTATACTCTTTAAGTAATTCATTAAACTCTTTTTCAAATTCATTTCTTTCTTCTGTATTTAATGATGCAAGATATTTCCCTTGTGATTTTAAAAGTGTATAATGATCTAATCTGTTTTTTAGTTCTTTAAATTCATTAATTTCTGTCAATATATCATATGTTTGTCTTAAAAATATAGTTGTATATTTTTTAACAATTTTCTTTTCATAAACATTGTTTTTTTTGTAATTTTTATTTTTTAAATATCGTAGTTTTACATATAATAGTTCTTTATTATTTTCTAATATTGTAACTAATGTATCTATATGGTTTGGTTTAAAATCTCCATATCTTTGTTTTAAGGCAACTATTTCTTGTGGTAAAAGATGATTATATACTTTTTTATACTGGACAATCTCTTTTCTTATTTTTTCTGCTTGTGGTAATTTTTTAGTTTCAAATCGTATTTCTAATTGTTTACCATTGCTTTTTTTATTACTTTTAGATATATTAGAATTTTCTAATTTTCTTTGATTAGGCATATACAACAAACTTATATTAAATGAGGTTACCCGGATTCGAACCGGGGTCGTAAGCTCCCAAAGCTTATATGCTAACCACTACACCATAACCCCTTTTTTATTACTCTAATTTTATTAATAAATAATATATAATGAGTAACATTTAAAAAGAATTATATTTTATGAAACATTTAAATCATTCCACAAGAACCAATAATTATTAAAATAATTTGTATATTCTTGTGCAATTTCAGGATCATATACAAAAATTAATGTTTCATCATTATTTTCAGTACCATTAACAGAAAGATTCATAGAACCAGTAATCACAAGCACATTGTCTATAATACATAATTTATTGTGCATATTTTTTGCATTTTTATCTTTTATTACAGGAATGTTTAAATCAATTAATTTTGAATATTCCGAATATTCATCAATAGTATTGGTTTCAAAAATAAACCTTTTTGAAACATTTTTATCTTTTAAAACATTTGTAGCATCGTCTAATGTAAAACTATAAAACATACAATCAATAGAAACATTTGCGTCATTCAACTTTTCTAAAAAATGAAATTTACAATTGTCTTCTGGACAAAAATAAAATTCAATATTTTTTATTTTATTATAGTTGATGTCTTTAGAAACTGAAGGGCTAAAATTTCCTTGAAAAAATGAATCTATTTTTTTTGTAAATTGCTCAGCAATATCTTTGTTTTCGAAGACTATATAATTATTGTTGTTTTTATAAATATCATTTAATGTAAAATTCATAGACCCGACTAAAATTGTTTTATTATCAAACACACAAAATTTGTTGTGCATATATGATTGCTCGGAATCATTTAAAATAACAGCTATACCTGCAGATTTCAATAAACCAATCTGTGAATTTTTTTTAGAAGATCTACCTAAATCAGAAACAAGTCTTATAGATTTACCTTTTTCTTTGGCAGAAACTAAAGCTTGTCTTATAGATACTAAATCTATATCATAAACTGCACAATCAATTGACTCTTTAGCGTCTTCAATCAAATCTAATAATACTGATTCACATTCATCACTAGGACAAAAATAAACATTTACAGGAATTGTGTCTTTTCCAAAAATATTTATCCCAGAAGAATTATTTATAGATGATGTGTCAGTACCAGATATTTTATTTGTATCTGGCGTTATAATCTCTTGATTTTGATCTGGAGCATTTGAAGAAGACATCATGTCTTTAATATCCGGCAAAAAAACAATAAACAATAAAGCAACAATAAAAACAATCAAAACAATTGTTATAATCTTATCAAAATCCATATGTTCTCTTACTTTTTTTTTTATTTTTTTTATTATTTTTAGATATATTAGAATCTTCAATAGATTCTGTGTCCTCCATCTCTGTATCATCTAATTCCGTGTCATATTCATTAGTTAAATCATCTTTTAAATCAGTTTCTTCCTGTGAATCTTGATTTGTTTCATATTCTATATAATCACTTTTGTTTTTACTTTTTGAATTATGGAAATATAAAAAAAATATGATCATAAATATAGCTATAAAAATATAAAATAAAATTTTAAAAAGAAAATTTAAATTTAGTAAAAAATAAATACGCAAAAACAAAAACAAAATCAACATTATTTCAAAAACATTAATTGTGTGTATTTCATCTAAATTCGAAAAAATAATTTTTAAAGCTAATACAAAAGCAGGAATTAAAAAAACATATAACCAAACAATGTTGGTAAAAAACAATGAAAAAAACACCAATATAAACAAAACAATAGATTTACTATATTTTTTAGAAAAAAATGACTTTTTCATAAATATATCACATACAAATAAAAGAGGTTAATGTTTAAAAATATATTTAAATAACCTATATTTAAATAAATTTAAATAAAAATGAAAAAAAACAACTATGAACAAAAATACAGAATATAATCCATTAAA
>DAOPNM010000030.1:0-5237 GCA_035357435.1 archaeon
CCTGGTCTTCTTAGTGCAGGATCTATATTATCTATTCTGTTTGTTGCACCAATTACAATTATATTTGATTTTGTGCTTAACCCATCCATTGATGCCAACAATTGTGCAACAACTCTTTTTTCTACTTCAGATGAATGGTCATCCCTTTTTGGAACAATTGCATCAATTTCGTCTATAAAAATGATTGCAGGGTTTTCTTTTGTTGCTTTTAGTGCAGCGTTTTTAAAAATGTCTCTTAATCTTTCTTCTGCTTCTCCAACAAATTTTGCCATGATTTCTGGGGCATCAACACCAATAAAGTTTGCTTTTAGTTCATTAGATAGTGCTTTTGCAAGCAATGTTTTCCCTGTTCCTGGTGGTCCGTACAATAAAACGCCTTTTGGTGGTGTGACATTTAGTTTTTGAAAGAATTCCGCTTTTTTGAAAGGCAATTCTACCATTTCTCTAATTGCTTCTATTTCTTTTTTTAAACCACCAATGTCTTCATAAGCAATCATTTCTTTTGAAGGCATGTTTAATGGTTTTTTGTTTACAATAAAGTTTGTAAATTCTGTTAATAGTACACATCCTGTTGGTTTTGTTTGTGTAATAAGAAATGAATAATTTGTTCCAAACACATTAATTATAATTGTATTTCCAGCAATAAATGGTCTTCCAAGAAAACTTTTTTTAATAACTAAATCATAGTTTTCAAATAAAAAATTTATTTCTTGTGTGGGTGTTATTATTATTTCTTGTGCTTCTGGTGGTTCTATTTTTGTAATGTTAACAAATTCACCTATTGATACTTCTGCGTTTTGTCTAATATATTGGTCCATTCTTATAATATTCTCTGGAGAGTTAATGTCTTTTTCTGGCCATACTTGTGCAGCTGTTGTTTTTTTTCCAGAGATCATTATGATGTCTCCGGATACGAGTTGTAGTTTTTGTTTTGTTTTAATGTTTATTGTAACTATGTTTTTTCCAACAAATTCTTCATGTGCTTCTGCAACTTTTAGTTTTATTGTTTCCATATGTTTCTTTTTTTTGTTTTTATATATTGATATAAACCAAACAAAATAAAATACCTATTTTTGTATTTCAAATTCACCAGGTGGTAATAATGAAATTATTTCATCAGTAGATATATCAATTCCTTTTTTTAAAAAAAAACTTTGTATATATTTTGCAGTTTCTGTTTTTGTTTTGTTTCCTGGAATTAATGTTATAGCCTCTGTTTTGTTTTTGTGTGTTATATATGAAAAAGGGCAGGCCATTATTCCTTTTTCTTCGTCATAAACAAAACTCATTTTTAGTTCCATTTTTTTATAGTATGTTTTTTTCCCACGAATAATGAATGCACCTTTCCCAACATATTCTCCAGGTTCTGGTGTTTTTGATACTTGTTCTGGTAGTACTGAGTAAACATCAACTGCATATAATCCAGATTTCCATGCAGAACTATATATTCCTGCAAAATGTGCGGCCTCTTGTTTATCTTCTTCTGGAATTTCTTTTTTTTCTGGATTTTTTAGTACAACATGTGCTGCACCACTAATGTCTGCATGAAAATATAAATCAGAATCTTCCATATATTTTTTTACAAGTAATTCATTGTTTTTTGCATCTCTCCCTCCAATTGTAAGATATCCATTGGATGTAAAGAACCATCTAAATTTATGGTACCATTCTTTTTTTTCTTGTTTTTTTTCACTAATTTTTTCTTGTTTTTTTTCACTAATTTCTTTGTCAAGATTTTCTAGTTGTTGTTTTGTTTTTTGAATAGCTTTTTCTAAACCATTTATTTTTGATTTATATTTGTTTCTGTTTTGGTATTTTTTTTCAATGTTTTTTCCTGCAGATATGTTGTATTCAATTGTTATTTCCATATTTAATCTTTTATTCCTTTTTCTTCTTTTAAAAGTTCAATAAGTGTGTCAATTTCATTTCTTTTTTTGTATATGGGCTCTGATAAATAAAAGTTATTTTTTTGTTTTATTGTTTCATATAATGAAGGTGTTGTTTCATAATATTTTTTTTTAAAATTTATATGATATTCTTCTATATTTTTGCATAAGAAACTTATTGCCAAATTATAGTTCCCTTCACATATTACTTCTGAAAATGAAAGGATGTTTTTGTCTTTATTTATTGCATCCATTAGTTTATTAAATTCTGTTTTGTCTGATGTGTTTGTTTGAAGGTATGTGTGCACTATAAGATTATACCCTACTACCCTTGGATCAAGCAATGGCCTATATCCATTAATTAATTTTTCTTGTTCCATAAATTCTATTGATGATTTTATTGTGGCTCTATGTAAATTTGTAATTTTTTTTATTTGTTTTATGTTAGGTGCAACTGCCCCTTTTTGCGTCATTGCCGCCAATATTTTTGTTCTTATTGGGTCTTTTAAATCTTTTATAATGGCCATTTTTTCACCATATATTTATACAAAAAAACATATTATAAAGGTAATGATTGTACCTTTTTAGAGTTTTTTTGTTTCTATTTTTTTAAAAAGAAGGTTTTTTAAAGTGTTTATTTATTATTTATTTGTTTTTTATTTTATAAAGTAAATGGAGGAATAAAATGGATAAAAAAACTGCTGATATTTGGGTAAAGGTATATGCAATTTTAACATGGATAGGTGTTTTTGCAATGATTTTTTTCGGAATCCTTTTAATAGCTAGTGGTCCAACGATTCAAAATATAGCTGCATCTTTAGAATCAGAAATTTCAACAGAGTTGATTGCAGGCACAGCTTTAGCAATGGGAATTGTTCTTTTAATATTTTCTGTGTTTTTCATATTTTTTGCATTAGCTCTTTGGAAGCATAAGGAATGGTCAAGAATTGTTGCTATAATTTTCAGTGTAAAAGGCACCTTTGCAATTTTTTCAGGGATAGTTAGTTTGTTTACAGTTACAGGGTTATTGACTATTGCAGTTATTGTGGGCTTATTACTAGATTGCTGGTTCTTTTATGTGTTTGCTTTTGATAAAGGAACTAAAGAGTTATTTATGAAAAAGAAATGAATTTCTTCTTTTTCTTTTTATTTTTTTTAATATCTTTTTTGAAAATAAAAATCATTATATTTAAATTTGTTTCTACACTTTATTATATTTTAATGTGCTGGTTTTTTTATTAAAAAATCAATTGTTTTAAATAAAATATGATGTAACATGGAATTAACAAAATATGAAATTACAAGAATATTGTCTGCAAGAACAGAACAAATAGCATGTGGTGCACCACCTCTTGTAAAGATTATGAAGAATGATACTTCATATGATCTTGCAAAAAGAGAGCTTGAAGAAAAAAAGATGCCATTGGCTGTTTTAAGAATAAAAAATGGTAAAAAAGAAATAGTAAGTGTGAGTTAAATGGGAAAAGCAGTTTCAAATATAACAAAAAGAAAAGCAGAAGTTATAATTTCTGAATTTAAAGAAGAATTATCTACTGATTTTGAAAAGAATAAAAAGTTTTTGAAAGATATGAAGTTGCCATTGTCTAAATTGACAATAAATTTAATGGCAGGTTATATCACAAGAGCAATGAAAAAAGAGATAAAAGAAAAAGAAGCAATACATATAGAAAAAGAAACAGATATTCCAATACAGAAACCAAAGCAAACAGTTATTTCTCATTAGTTTTTTTATTTTCAAATTTTATATCTTAATATTCCAATAATTCCGCCAAATGCATTTAATGTTTTGTTATTGTCTCTATCTTTATCTACAATATGTATTTTTGTGTTTGTTTTTTCTCCTTTTTTTATGATTTCTTGTATTTTGTCTATGTTTTCTTTCCAAAGATTTTCAGAGATTAATAAAGATTCAATAGCTCCTGTTTCTATGGTTTTTTCAATTTCTTGTAAGCCATAGATTGCTTTTCCTGTATTTTTTCCAAGTTCTTCTTTAAATTTATTTAATAGTTCATTTTCCTTAAATTCTATTGATTTCTCAAAAAAGCTTTGTATTTCTTTTTTTGTAAATAGTTCAGATATTGCAGATTTTGAAATGTTTTGTATAGGTACACAAATAATTTTTATGGTGTTTATTTTTGATTTAATATGTTCTTCTAGTTTGTTTTTTGTATACCCTGGCCCTGCAATAATTATTTCTTTTTCTTTAGATATAAGGTTATATAGTTTTTCAAAATATTCATTTTGTTTATTTTCACTTTTATATCTTTTCCCTGATTTTCCAGAGTATATTTTTGTAATTTCTGTTATTCCAATGTTTGTTAGTTCGTAGATTGTTGCTTGTTCATCATCTATTGCAATTATTTTTATTTTATGTTGTTGTTTTGATGTGTTTTGTAATAGTTCTATTTGGTATTGGAATAAATTTTGTTTTTTTAAAATATATTTTTCATTAAGTTCTATTTCAAGTGTATGATATTCTCCTAATGGTGCAAATTCTGGTGGGTTCCCTTCAATAATTTTTCCTGTAAATCTGAGTGCATTAAATTGAGAATTATATTCTATTTTTTCTATAATTATTGAAATATATATTGTTTTTCTATATGTTTCTGATGTGGCCTCTATTCTTTGTCTTCTATAGCTTGTTCCTTTTATTATATCTTTTGGTTCTACAATTGATTTTATTACCCAAAGATCTTCTATTGTTTCTGGGATGAATATTATTTCTTTTTCTTTTTTATCAATTTTTATTATTTTCATATTTCCCTTTTTCTGTTTTTGTTTGTTTGTATATTAATTGAAGTGGATGTTTTACCCCGCATTCTTGTACGCAGATTCCATTACTTTTAAGTGTATCACAATTTGGTATGTTATAGTTTTTTTCAATAAGTTTTTTTATTTGATAACTAGATATTTTTTCATCAAAGTTTGGTAAGTTCCTATAAAGGTTAATTATTTCTTCATAACTATATTTCATTCTTACTAAAAATATTCCTAATGTGTAGTTTTCTAGATGGTTCAATTTTTTACCACTAATTAAATCGTTATATAGTTTTAGAAAGCAAGGTGGAAATTTATCAATTTCTTGTTTATTAATTATTTTTATGTCAAACGTGTTTTCTTTTATGATTTTACTTTTTATATAATTGCTTGCTTCAATAAATATTTTTGGAATTTGTTTTGTGTCTATAGTTATTGGTGTTAATATTTTTTTTTTTAAAATTGCACTTGCAAGATTTATAATTTCTTTTTTTGATTGGAAATAGATTTTACCATTTTCTAAGTTTGTATATTGTAGTTTGTAGTCTTCTCCTAGTTCATATTTTAAATAAT
>DAOPNM010000031.1:0-5053 GCA_035357435.1 archaeon
GATAATCCCTCAATCAAAAACTTTGGACATTTTATATATGATGATGAAGGAATTAAAGGTAAAAAAAAATATTTAATAAAACAAGGAATTGTAAATGAATTTATTACAAACATTGAAACTGCTACAAAACTAGGAGAAACATCAAATGGCGGTGGAAGAGCAGAAAGTTATGCTAGCAGGCCTATACCAAGAATGAGTAACACATACTTTGAAAAAGGAAAAGATAACTTCGACGGCATGTTAAAAAATTACAATGGGTATATGTTAAAAGGATTTGCAGGGGGAGAAGTTGATCCATCTATAGGCACATTTATGTTTGGAATAAGACAAGTATATAAATACCAAAATGGAGAAATTAAAGAAAAATATAAGCAAGCATCTATTTCTGGAAACATCTTAACATATCTTAAAAATATTATTGAAATTGAAAATAAAACACACGAAAGTGCTTGTGGATTTTGTGGAAAAGATGGGCAAAGTATACATGTTGGAGACGGACCAAATCCACATATTAAAATAAACAATATTACAATTGGTGGAATAAAACATGAATAAACAAGAAATATTTGAACTATGCCAAAAGATTGCAAAAAAAGAACACATTGAATTTATTTATAGCAACAACTATCAAGAATATTGTGATATAAAAAAATTTGATTTAGAAAAAATTGAAAATAAAGAAAATTCAGGGCTGTTTATAAGAGTAATAGAAAATGGACAAACAGGGACATTTGTTATAACACAAATATCTGAAAAAAATATTTTACAAGGAATTCAGAATGCAAAAAAAATTGCAAAACTAAAAAACAATATAAAAATTAATGATTTTGGATGTGATAAACCGAAAAACAAAACAAAATATAAAAATGATATAAAAAATATAGATTTTTCAGAAATCATGAAAAATACAAAAAAACAATTAACTAAAGAAAAATATTTTAAAGCATATGATGGATACCTTTCTAAAATGGTAAATTATAACTTTTATGTAAACCCTTATGTCTCAGTAGAAAATAACAAAAGCACATTGGTTGCAAGCACAGTAATAGTTACAAAAGATAAAAAACCATCAAATGGATATTATAAACAAATATTTACTGAAACAAAAAAAATAGACATCCCTTATGTATTCCAACAAGCAAAAGAAAATGCAAAATTATTATTGAACCCTATACAAGGGGTACCTGAAACATATGATATAATTTTAAATCAAGACATGACTGCATACATTATAGAAGGACTTATCCTTTCTGCAACAAAGGGAGAAAATATAGAAAAAAAAGATTCATATTTATGGGATCAAATTGGGAAACAAACATTTTCTAAAAACATAACAATTATTGAAAATCCATTTATAGATGACTATGCAGGATCTAGTGACATAGACGATGAAGGATTTAAATGTACAGAAAAAAAAATTATAGAAAAAGGTGTTTTTAAACACCCCATTTATGATCAAACAAATGCAGAAAAATATCATAAAAAACCAACTGGGAATGGATTTAGGCCAAGTCTTTATTCTAACATTATGTGTGGATATACAAATATTTTACAGAAACCAGGAAACCAAAATATAAATGATATAATTTCTAAAACAAAAAACGGGATTATTATTTATGGATTAATGGGCATGCATATGAATAAATTAACAACAGGAGAATTCTCATTAACAATAAGTAATGCAAAACATATAGAAAATGGTAAATTAAAAGATACAATAACCAACTTAAACTTTACAGGGAATATAAAAGAAACATTCAAAAATGCCTATTTTTCTAAAGAACAAAAATTTTTTGGGGATTCACTATATTCCTACACTATTTTGGAAAATAAAAAACTGATATAATTATGCCTGAAAAAACACAAGAAAAAAAAGAAGCAAACATAGTAAAAGAGGAAACAAAAGAACTAATAATGACACTAAAAAGCTATAATGAAATATTTTCTGATTTTGACTCAAGACCATATAATCAAAGGATATTGTCTGATGACTTTATTGAAGAACTAAATAGAGAATATAGAGACATACCTTCTGAAAAAATACGATTAAAATTATTAATCCCAGAAAACCAAAGAAATCAAGAAGAAGAAACAATTATAAAAAAAAGAATTAATGATTATTTTAAACAAAGATATATTGCAAATTATAAAACATATAAAAACAAAATTAAATCTGGGGTATGGTTAATTATAATCGGAATTATATTGACTGCAATTTATATATTTTTAATAACTAAAATTGAAATATTAAAAATTTCATTTTTAGAAACAATTATTTCTGTAGGTGTGTGGTTTTGTTTTTGGGAAGGAGCCTATTTAATTTTATTTGATACAAATAATGAAAAACCAATTCTTGATTTTTGCAAGGCAATGGCAAATGCAAAAATATCTTTTGAAAGCACAACAAAATAAAAATTTAAAAAAAATTACTCACCAAAAACTTGTAACATAACTGTTCTTTTTCTAGGGCCATCAAATTCAAAAAACAAAATATTTTGCCAAGCACCAAGTGCTAACTTTCCATCAACAATTGGAATAAAAAGGCTTGTTTCTAGAAATAAGGATTTAAGATGGGAATGGGCATTAGTTCTTTCATCAACTACATTATGGTTATATGGTAAATCATTGGACACTGCTTTATTAAAAAAATCTTGCATATCTTTCAAAAGATTTGGTTCTGCTTCATTTATTTTTAAAGCAGCAGTAGTGTGTTGAATAAATAGTAACAAATAACCTTGTTTTATTTTTTGTTTATTAACAACATCAAAAACTTTATCTGTTATATCTATAATAGATGGCCCTATACCTGTTTCAATATCCAATGTTTTATTAAAAAACATCATACACCCCATCTTTAATTAAAATTAAAAAAATTAAGAACAATTAACATCATCTAACTCTCTTAAATCATAAATAGTATTATTATCAACAACCAATGCAGGACTTGTAACAACATTATTTTCTATAATTAGTTGATTTAAGATAGGTATATCTGTTAAATATGGTAAAGCAAAAACAACAGTGTTTGGGCATCTTTTAGAAAATTCAGCTAATTTATTTTCAAAAAGTCTGGTTAATTGATTACTTTTAATTTCTTCAACAGTTGCCTCTGGTGGTTCTGGATAAAAATATAAAATTATTTTTTTACCATGGTTACAATCAATATTTAAATTTGTATAATTTATCCATAATTTAATATTTGTTAAAACATACATATATTTAATGTAATTATCTGTTTTAACAACTGCATCTTTTTCTATAACTTTCAACTTATCTAATAATTCTCTATTTAATGCAAACTCTGCATTTGCTTGTTTTTCTAAAACATTGCAAGCATCAATAGGAGTAGCTGCAGTTTTAAGATAACTAGAATAAAGATCATCTAAAAGTATTTGCTGATTCAATAATTTAAATTCATCTTCAAGATTATTTCTTTTATATCTATCATACTCCAAAACTCCAAAAAAAACAATAAGACCAATAATTAAAACCACTATTGCCGCTGCTAAATATATATTTGTACTTACACTTTTTTTTGTATTTGTTACCACGAATATTTCACCCCAAATAAGCTATAAATTATAGAAACAATACATATAATAATAATTACAAAACCATGTATAAATATAAAATAAATAAAAGGAATTAAATAACCTTTTGTTAACTTAAAATCATTGTGCCCAAAAGACAAAAGAATATAATATAATGAAAAAATCACAGAAATCAGCAATAATAAAAAAAAAGAATCTATAAAAAAATGTTTGGGAATAACCCTACTAAAATCTATTGGAGAAAAAGAATATCCATATGTAAAAAGATTAACAAGAAAATAATATAAAGACACAAAAACATATTTTAAAACATTATAAATTACTTTAAAAACAAGAGAAATAGTTAAAATAAGAGTGCCAAAAGAATAAGGTAAAACAAAAAGACCAAATGTTTTTTTACTTTTATCAAACAATAAAGACAAATATTTGATACTTACATCAAAACCACCCCTCATCCATCTTAATCTTTGTTTAAAAAAACTTTTAAAAGTTGATGGAACAATTGTTGATGCTTTTGCAGAAGACACAAACTTAAGAAGATAACCTGCACTTATAAGTTTATAGGCAATTTCTTTATCTTCTGTTATATTCTCTTCATCATACCCCCCTACCTCATCAAACAATTTTTTAGACATTAAATTACAGCCACCACACCCTAAATCAAGAGAATTGAGACTTGAAAGAACAACTTTTGGAAGACTAAAACTAAATTTATATTCTATCTGTTGAACTTTTTCTATAAAATTATTTGAATTATTTACATCTAAACCAGCAACAACAATTCCAACATTATCTTTTAATGTGCCAGTTAATTTCATTAAAACGTCTGGAGAAGGTATTGTATCACCATCAATACTTAAAACATTATCTGTATGTATTTGTTTTAAGCCTTCATTCATAATTTTTGCTTTTACATTTAAATATTTTGTTTTATCAAAATATTCCTTTGGTAATTTAATTTGCTTTACACCTTTAACTTTATTTAAAAAATCACATGTGCCATCTGTAATTACACAAATATCAAAAGGTATAGGATATTCTAGCTTCTTTATATGATCTATTGTTTCTAAAATAGGTTTAAAATTGTTAAATGCATAAGTCACAACTGTTACTGTTGGAACTTTTTTAGGAAATGGCTCTGGTTCTGCAAAATCACTATATTTATGAGAAATCAAAATAGAACAGACTACAAAATAAATAAAAATTAAAAAAATAACAATTGTAAAAAAAACATTTAGTTTTATTGCAAAAGTAAAAAAAAGTATAATTAAAAAAATTATTAAATAAAAAAACCTATAATTATAAGGAGTTTTATATACCATCATTAATCAAATTTAACT
Organism: archaeon; assembly: GCA_035357435.1. Lineage (GTDB taxonomy): Archaea > Iainarchaeota > Iainarchaeia > Iainarchaeales > CSSED10-239 > DAOPNM01. The sequence goes on from DAOPNM010000031.1 coordinate 4,892, forward strand.
AATAGACTTGTGTAATAAATATAGGGCGTTTAAATTTAAAAGGGTTTGGTTAAGGCACAATCAAACGATTTTCTGAAAGTTTATATTCCCCATAATTTAAAAAATTACATGTTTTCTCTAAAAAAGGATAATTAAAAAATAAAACAGTGCAAGGATTTTTAT
>DAOPNM010000032.1:0-4748 GCA_035357435.1 archaeon
TCTCCTGTAGTATATCCTTGATTTTTCATAACAGTATATATTGCTTCTGTTGTTTCATATGCATCTTTTAATTGCTTACCTGCTGCATAATTTGAATAATCTGCAGCTAATTCTATAGGATCATATCCATATTTTCTTATAATTTCTTTATCAATCTCATTCATTGGGTTTAACGTTTTAATATTTGCAGTATATACATCAAAACTATATATAGATGGATCAAGAGATGCTAAATTTATACTAGAAATTGGTTTTTTAACATAAGTATTTGTAAGTGGGTCTGTATATCCAATATACTCTGTAGGATTTGCTGTTGAAATATAACTAGAAAGCGTTCCTTTGTCTAATTTTGATAATTTTGGTACAGAACTAACTTCAAAAACTTGTGGAACAATCTTTTTAGTTGTAATAACAGTACCATCTGCCAATGTTTCTTGTACTGTAACATTTTGAACTAAATTATTTTTTGCAGACTTTGTTGTATAAACCTCTCCATCTTTTATGAATGTAAACGAATCTTTACCACCCATTGATTTATCGCCAATAGATCCTATTTTTCCAGCAACATCTGTAGAAGAAACTGTATTTGAAATAATCATTCCATCCTCTGTAATAAATGTAGTTCTTTCTGTTACTGTTGGTAATTTATCTACCCCTTTATACCAATCCCACGAACCCCATGTAAAATCAGATGTGCTTTTTGCTAATTTTTGCATTGTTTCTCCTGCATTAAACAAACTATCTACTTCTTCTTTAGTCATTGTTTTTTTAATATCACCTGGCGCAAGGCCTTTTGCAACACCTGCTCTCCATTTTGCACTTGCTTGTTTATAGATAGTATCATTTGTAATCTCTTGAACAATTGAGTTTGTATATCTCATATATTCTTCTTGTTTATAAATAACTTCTGAAAGAACTCTTTTTTGCCCTTTACTTAAACTACCATAAATTCCATCTTTTCTAAATGCCTCTAATTTAAATTTTTGTATTGCATCTTTATCACCTAATTTAGAATAATATTCATTAACTTCTTTTTCTAAATTATATTGCTGTGCTAACTTTTGTAAATTTGCACTATCTACTGACATTTTTTCTACAAATCCATCTATGTTTTTCTTAGAACGTGCAAACTTAAACGCATGACTTGCAGCTTTAAATGGGTCTTCCCCTTTTTTAAAAACATTATGTGCAAAACTTCCTTCTTTAAAAGTTTTTCCAGTAAGTTTGGAATATGGGGTTTCTACAACTTTTCCAATTCCTTTAAAAATAGTTGGTGTAAAACCTGTTAAAACTGGGCCTACTGAAAATGCAACAAGATCTAATGAAAAATATTGATTAAACATTTTATCAAATAAAGAATAAACATTAATTCTACAATTATTAGAATTACATGTTGTTTGCATGCTTGCAGAAAAAGATTCACTTTTAAAACTATTTTGGATTGATTTATCCATAATTACATTCATTTTCTCTATATCTAATGGATGATTCTCATCAACTTGCATATTTTCTCTAAAATACTTTAATTCTGCAGCACTCATTTCACTAAACATGCCTAAATCTTCAGATATGGTAATATCTTCTTCAGAATTAATGTCTTGACCTGACTCTATCTTTGTTTTTTTAATACCTAGCATATCTAACATATCTTTTCCAACAGAAACCATTTCTTTTCCAAAACCATAATTTCCATTTTGTCTAAATATTCCTGGATCTGTTAAATAACAAGGAGTTGTTTCTGGATCCCCTTCACATCTTCCTACTCTTAATGTTTGAGACAAATTAATACCATAAGAAAATGGACCAGAACAAGATTGACCTAAAAGACTAGGTACTTCTATAGGATCAATAACTTGATTTGGCATTTCTGCTTTTATAACTGTATCATCTGCTTGTGTTCCTTCAGAAGTTAATAATACATCTGAATTTTCTAATTTTTCTCTTTCTTTTTTTTCTGGTTGATCTGATTGTATTGAACCAACACTAAATCCATTAACAAGTAGCCTATCCCAAATCTTTTGCACACTCTCTGGTGGAAGCTCTTCTGTATAACACCCCCCACCAAAATCTTTTTTATTATTTATTTCTTCAGATGACAATTGAAAACACGCAGTTGTTAATGAATCATTTGAGTTTGAAGAAACAATCTTTGGGTATTCTGAATAATCATTATCTATAGAATACACTCTATCAAAATCAATATTACTTGCAAAAATAGATTGTGTAAGCATTATTAAAAATGCAAAACAAATTAATTTAGAAGATACTTCTATTTCTTTTTTATTAATTGTATATGACATATCTTTTCATTTTTTATTATTTTATTTAATTAAAGATCATAGATATATTAAATTTAAAATAATTGAAATCAATGTTGGAAACAAAAGAATAATTATAATAACTATTATATTCACTATACATAAACTAATCCATAAATTTTTTAAATTAATAGTTTTTTGTTTTTTATTTCTTGACAATTTATCATAAATTGCAGATGCTAAAAATCCAAAAGTTACAACAATTCCTGTAATCAACAAATTAACAATTGCTAATCTTAAAATGTGCAATAAAACATTTCCAAACTTACTCCAAAAACTAATCAATTCTGTATCAAATCCAAACCGGATAATTGGAATAAAATACATTAAAAGAATAATTATAAGTGTAACAATATATGATATAATAAAAAGAGAAAACACAAAATTTTTTTTATTATTTAATTTTTTAAAAAAATTTTTAAATAAAAAAACCAATAATATTACTGGAATGGCTAATATTGCAGAACAAACACATAATTTCAATATAAATAAAAGATAATTCCATATCATATATTATTTTTTCCCCTATCTTTTCCCTATCATTTTGTACTATATATATAATATATAAAATATTGAAACATTTAAAAGGGTTATCATCTACAAATAAATATATAAAAATCAATGAAATTTAAATTTCTTTGGAAAGATAAAAATATGGATAAAAAAGAAATTAAAAATATACCAAGACGATTAAGAAGAAAATATAGATCATTTGGGGCAAATGGAGAAATAATCTATAGTGATGTGCCAAAAGAAGACAATGTTGATACAAAAAAAAGAAACACACCACAATATAAAAACATAAATATTCCTGATGAACAAAACCAAGACAAATCATTATTATCTTTAACAGAAATAGAAGGCATAGAAGAACCAGAAGAAAAACAAGAAATAGATACAAGAAAAAATGTAATGATCTCAAGAACACTTGAGAGACTATCTCAAATCATAAAACCAAGCATAGATGAAATTGCAGACATGATTTATATTCAACTGAAAGAGAATAAATTTCCATTAGAAGAAAAAGCAGTTAAACAAATTATAGAAAAAAGCAAACAATATATCCCAACAATCCAAAAAGCAGATGAATCTGGATATTTTGATATTAAAAAACAAGATACAAAAGAGCAATTAGAATTACTTGTAACAGATGTTTATGATCAAATACATAAACAAGACATAAAAGAGAAAGAAAAACAAAAAGAAAAAAAAGAAGAACAAAAACAAAATGAAGAAAAAAAACAAAAAGAGCAAAAAGAACAAAAAACAAAAGACAAAGATACAAAACAAACAAAAGAGAAAGAAACAAAAGAAAAACCAAAACAAGACAAACAAGAAAAAAGTATAAATGAATTGCTTGGTAATGATGAAGATAATGATACATTTTCAGAAGAAGATAATGATTTAGGTTTAAAATTTTAATTTTTTTTTAAAAAACAAGAATTGTTTGATAAATAAAATAAATATAATTTTATTAGTTATTGCATAACAGTATTTTGACTACTACTAATTGCAAACAATTTTTCATCATCTTGATTAATTTCTTTACATTTCATTGTAGCAGTTTCTAATTGCTTTGGTTGAATAGATGCATTTGCTGGCCACATTGTAAAAGTTGCGACAATTCTTGTGCCTTCTGAAGATTCTGGTCTAAAATTTAATGGAATTGAAGAAGAATATACTTGACCAGCACCTGAAACAATATCTCGTACAACACTATATCCATCTGGATCACACAAATAATATTTATAATTCCCAGGAGAATATATTTTTTGATAAGGATTTTTTATATCCCCTGAATTTTGTGTACTCTCTTCAAAAGGAGTTATCTTTATTAAAAAATAGTTAAAATTTGCAGAACGTGTGTCATATAAATAAAACAAATAATCATATGTAGGTAACGGATTCATTACACTTTTAATCAATGCATATAAATTAAATTTAGCAATATCCCCATCATTCCCAAACTCAATAGTATTAATGTCACTAACACCTATTTTCTCATCTGGAAAATAATCTGCTTCAATTGTAATCATTAAATAGTCAATTTCATCAGTATTATTGATGTCTTTAGAAAAATTAAGAGGAACTTCTGAATAAAAAATTGTTTTCAAGGTTGATGAAGCATACTCTTTAAAATAAAGATTTTTAGCTGCAAGATCAACTCTATCTCCATATGTTGAACTATATTGAAACATAAAAACAGCTAATGCTGTAATAATTGTTAAAAAAAACAAAGAATCTACCAAAGCAGCTTGTGCTTTTTGTTGTTTAATATAATTTTTTAGCCCCATTTTTTTCACAATTTTTTTTAAAAAAATAATTTATCTCCATACAATCACATACAATTTTGCAGGTAAAGCATGTTCAACATTTTCTATTTTCCTTTGAACAGTAATAGGATAAAGATAAATTAATTTACTTGAATTA
>DAOPNM010000033.1:0-4548 GCA_035357435.1 archaeon
AAAAACTAAATTAGTAAAATAAACAATATCTTTTTCAGTTAAAGTCATAAGATAAGTTCTCTTTTTTTAAAATATTTTAATTATATGATACATCAAAATATATATAAAGATTATAAATTCTAAGTTCAATCTAGGATTTTATTCTTTTTTGGCTTGTTCTCTTTTTTTTACTTTATCAATTTTTTCTTTTTCTTTTTTTTTGTGTTCTGGTTTTTGAAAAACTTTGTGGGTAATATAATACTAAATCATCATAGGCCTTTAATTTTGTTATTCTATCAGTAGATCTTTCAAATAACTCTTCTTTAAATGTTCCTGGAGGACCAACAGAAACAACTTCTTTTAACTTAATTTTATTTAAAATAATTTCATTTACATTTTCTTTTTCACAAACATCTTTTGGAAGATCTAAAGTAAGTATTCCGCTTCCTATTCTTTCTATATTTTCACTTCCAGAACCAGCTGTTATATATTTTGCCTTGTTTCCTAGTTCTATGGCTGCACCAAACCTATAAACAATATCATAACTTTTTTGATCAAGTTTTTTTGTAAGATATTCTGGAAATCTAGAAAGACCTAAGGCATTCACCATTCTATTTAGTTCCAAATAGTTCATTAGTTGTCTTAATTTTCTAAGAAAAAAAGAATCATAAAGATAATAGGAAAGATAACCAATTGTACCCGTATATGCTTCAACACCAACATTTTTTTCTTTAACAAGTTTTTCTAGTTTATTTAAACCCACAATATAGCTTGCTGAATTTGAAATTAAACCAAAGGGGTGGGCAATAACTATTAAATAATTTTTTTTATCACAAAAATCAATTAATCTGTTTAAAGAAACATTTTCTTCATAAATTATACTAAAATCATAAATTTCAGGAGTTGGGGAATAAACAATAACTTCACCAGAATCACTTTTTATTTTTACACCAGGGATCAATATTTTATTTTTAGGTTTATATTTTAATAGTTGTTGATAAGAAATTTTAGGATTTTTATTTGCATATTCTGTAATTGCTGTACCCAATAGTTTATTATCAACTACATATTTCCAATATTTCTTTGGAGATGCTTTTCTTGGCAGATGAGTATGTAAATCTAAATTATATTGCATATTTTCTTCTTTATCCTACATAAATCATTCTAAAATACCAATTCTGGCATCAACAATTTCTAAGCCATTAGGGGTTACAATAACTGGATTTAAATCAAGTTCTTTTATATCATTCTTTATTGCAAAATTAGAAATATCTTTAATTAGTTTTTTTAAAGATGCTAATGAATATGTTTCTCCTCTTGCTACTTTTTTATTTTTAAAAATATTACCTATTTTTGTTTGAGAAATTAAATCATTTATATCTTTGTTTGTTAAAGGTATTAACTTAATAGCTTTATCTTTAAAAACTTCTGTATATATTCCACCTGCCCCAAACATTATTGTTTTACCAAAAGATTTGTCTTCTTTTATACCAATTATTAGTTCAGGACCTTTTATTTGTTTTTGTAAAATAATTGCTCCTTTTTTTAATTTATATTTATTTATAAGAAGATTAAGTTCATTAAATGCTCTTTCTAAATCTTTTAAAGAATATAAATTTAGATAAACGGCTTTATGTTCAGTTTTATGTAATAACTGTTTTGAACATAATTTCATAACATAAGGAAACTGTTTTTTATTTTTTAATTGTTTTTTATTATCAATTATAAAGGTTTCAATACAAGGAATATCATTATACTCCAGAAGAGCAAAAGAACCTAAAATGTCAAAATATTTTATGTTTTTTTTCATAGTTTTCTCATGTTTTTATTATAAATATATTTAAAATATGTTAGAATATATATTATATAATTAAAAATATATAAAATTATATTGGTTAAACAAAAAATCAAAAAAATTAACTAAAATACAATAAAAGGAAGTGAACAAATTATGCAAATTACTTGTTTAGGCGGAGGCCATGAAGTAGGAAGAAGTGCTTTTTTATTGAAAGGGAAAAGTAATATATTATTTGATTATGGATTAAAACTTAATCCAAAAGAAATGGATGTTGTTGAATATGAGGTAGAACCACAACATATTAGAAATATTGGAAGGCCATTATCTGTTAAAGAACATATAGATGGAATTGTTGTAAGCCATGCACATTTAGACCATTCAGGAAATGTGCCTTTTTTATATAAACAAGGAGATTCTCCTTTGTTTTTAACAGAACCTACGTTAAAACTATCAAACCTTTTATGGCAAGACACATTAAAAATTGCAAAAATTACAGAAACAACACCACCATTTAGTAAAGAAAATGCAGAAGATGCAATGGATGCAGCATTCTTTTTAAAACTAAATAAAAGTTTTGAAATTACAGATAATGCAAAACTAACATTCTATGATGCAGCACATATCCCAGGAAGTGTAATTTCTGTTATAGAAATGGAAGGGAAAAATATAATGTATACAGGAGATATTAGAGCATCACCAAGTAGTTTATTTAATGGTTGTGAAAAAAAATTACCAAAAATTGACTATCTTTTAATTGAATCTACTTATGGTAGTAAAGACCATATAGATAGAGAAAAACTAGAAAAAACATTTATTGAACATATCCAAGAAACTTTAGAAAACAAACATTATGTATTAATACCAACACTTGCAATTGAAAGATCTCAAGAAATTATTGCAATTTTAAATAAATACAAAATAAAAGCACCTATTTATCTAGATGGAATGGCAAAAGCTGCAACAAATATCTTTTTAGAATACCAAAATGAATTTAGAGATTATAAAGAATTTAAAAAAGGAATGGATAAAGTTCAATTTGTAAAAGATCAAAAACAGAGACAAAAAGCAATCAATCAACCATGCATTATTGTTTCAACTGGTGGTATGTTAGAAGGAGGACCAATGCTATGGTATATTAAAGAATTAGGTGATGATCCTGAAAACTTAATTATTTTAACAAGCTATCAAGTTGAAGGAACAAATGGAAGAAGACTATTGATGACTGGAAAAATACATATTGATAAAGAAGTATATCAACCAAAAGCAAAAATTCTTTATTATGCTTTTTCTGCACATGCAGGAAGATCTGAACTTATTGATTTTATAAACATTGTAAAACCAAAGCTTGTAATGCCAATACACGGGGATCCTGAAAGTATATTTGCTTTTACACAAATGATTGAAACAGAAGGATATAATGTAAGGGCACCAAAAGTTGGAGAAACAATTGAACTAAAATAGTTTTGTAGAAACATAAAAAAAACAAAAAATAGGAAATAAAGCAATGAAAAGATATTGCCCTAAATGTGGAAAAGAAATAACTGATGAAAACTCTATAAACAATTTCTGTATAGATTGCTATATGCAAGAACACAAAATTATTCAAATTCCAGAAATAAACATATCTATTTGTGTAAAATGTGGGAAAATAAAATTTCAAGGAAAATATTATAACAACAAAGAAGATATAGAAAAAATTATTCAAAAAAACATTAAAGTAAATGATATTGAACAAGCAAGAGCACAAGCTTTTCTAAATTTGGATTTAGAAAATAACAAAAACAATTATATTTTGGTAATAGTACAAGGTCTACTTGGAAACAAAATAACACAAATAAAACAACAAATTCCAATAAATCTAAAAAAAGAAACATGTGTTTCTTGTTCAAGAACCGCTGGAAAATATTATACAACTATTTTACAAATAAGGTTTAATGATAAAGAAACTCAAGAAAAAATGGAATCTGAAATATACAATAAACTTATGGAAATAATAAACAATACAAATGAAAACACAGCAGATCCTGAAAAACAAATACACCTAACAAAAAATGTTACACAAAAAAATGGTTTTGATTTATATCTAGACAATGCAAGAGTTGTAAAAAATATAGTAAAATTTCTTTCAAAACACAAAAACACAAGAGTTTCAAAACCATCACAAAGTTTAGTTGGTGTAGATAAAAGCGGTCAAAGAATGTATCGTTACACTTATTGCGTTCATTTTGGCTCTGGTGAAGAAAAATAGTTTTTTTCTTTTTCTAAAAAGTATTAAAATAGAATGCACTAATCTTTTGGTGTCCAAGAAATCTTGTTTTTTAAAAAATGGGAAATGTATATTTTTTAAACTACAACAGTAGAAATTATTGTGTTTTAATAAACTTGATTCTGGACAGGTTTTAACTATTAGAATCTACAACAGTAGAAATTATTGTGTTTTAATAAACTGACAGAGTGCCATTTATATAGGATGATCTACAACAGTAGAAATTATTGTGTTTTAATAAACAGTTTCTAATGTTTCCTCAGGTTCATCATCTACAACAGTAGAAATTATTGTGTTTTAATAAACAGGTTCTTGGACACTATTGCAGGTCTTAAATCTACAACAGTAGAAATTATTGTGTTTTAATAAACTTGCAACTCTATTTGGTATGAAAGAATTAATCTACAACAGTAGAAATTATTGTGTTTTAATAAACTTACAAGAATACAATAGAGTAGTATCATCTACAACAGTAGAAATTATTGTGTTTTAATAAACAAAAGAA
>DAOPNM010000034.1:0-4154 GCA_035357435.1 archaeon
CAAACATTACCAATAGCAACTATATTGTTTGTAATTACATGTATTGTTGTTAATATGGTTTTTTGATTTTTTTAAAAAGTTTTGAATTTAAAAGTAATTGAAGATATGAAAAATAATTTTTATGTTCTTAAAAAAATTAATTATTGTTTCTGAAAAAGGGCAAGAAGCATCAGAAGCATTTCGATTATTGACTGCTTTTATTGTAGCTTTAGCAATTTTAGGGATAATTTTAGCAATGATCAATAAAGTTGATCAACAAACACTTCTTGTAAGCACAGAAAGATTTGAAGAAGGAATTGTTTCTGCAAGTAAAGCTCCAGGAACAAGTGCTGTTATCCCATTTTTAATACAAGATATTGTTCTTAAAGGAACAATTTCTAAATTAAGATTAAGTAATCTTACAGGTTATAGCAAAGAATGTTTGATTTTTCAATTAGGCCCAGGCCTTGAATTAGATGCTCAGGATAATGCAATTGTTTTAAAAGATAAATTGAAAATGGATGTGTGGGTATATTGTAATTTTGGTGGTGATAATGTTTATAGTTTGCCTGGATTATCTGGAGGACAACAAATAGATCTAGATGAATTGTCTAATTGCCCACAATTTTGTTTAATTTTTATGAATAAGAAACCCCCACAAGAGTTTTACCCTGGCCAAACATTAAAATAATTTTTTAAAAATGATTTTTATGAAAAAGAATGTATTTCAAATAATTTTGTATTTTTTTTTAGCAGTTATTATTTTAATACTTGGTTATTTGATTGGTGCAGTTGTTTTAGCAATTATCGGAGTAATAATTGTTTTGATAGCACTATTTTTTTTGTTTAGATATCTTTTTGGTAAAAGTGTTTATTTTTTTTCAAAAAAGATGCCTTCTTTATTTTTGAAAATGGTTGTTTGTTCTGGTGTATGTGTTGGTTTGTTATTACTTTTATGGAATAGTATAATTAAACCAATTTTGCTAACAAAAGATTATGGTTTAGCAATAACCATTATTTGGACTTTTTGTACAATAGTTTTTGGAACATTGTGGTATCAATGGGTTATTAAGAGAAGAGTAAAGTATACTGATGAAGGAATATATGAATATACACAATTAAGGCCAGGTTTAAGTTTTTTAGATATTTTTTTTATGTTAATCATCCCAACAATAATATGTTTTGCAATTTATTTTCTTTTACCATATGTTGGTGGCATTTAATTTTTTAGTTTTTTATATTAGAAAGACATATTTAAAAACATTTTGATTTAAATTTAGAATAGTAAAAACATGTTCCTAAAATATGTTAAATGGATTGTGTTAAATATTTTTTAATTTAAAAATTATTTTAATAAAAATTAAAAATGGAGGAAAATATGTACTTTAAAAAATTAAAATTTTCTACAAATGAAAAGGGTCAAGCTTTTTCTACATTTGAATTATTAATTGCTGCAATTGTTGCATTAGCTATATTAGGTATATTATTATCAATTGTTGGTGGTATTAACATATTTGGTAGAAATCCACAAGATACAACTGTTGAGCTTGTAAAAACTCAAATGAATAATAATTTAGGTGGTACCGCATACACAGATACAGTAAAATTTAAAACAAATGATTCATTAAGTGTATATGGAATTGCACAATCTGCAGTTCTAGATCCTAACCAAATATATATTGTTGTTCCAGATGCATTGTTGTCTGATTTTAATTATGGCCAAGAATTTAAAACAATAACATATAAAAAATCCACAGCAGGAACATTCCAAATAGGCGTGTTCTGTTATATTGGTTCTGAATTAAGTATCCCTGCAGAAGGAACAGAATTTGCATCTTTGGTTTCAACCTTGGTTTCAAACTCGGCTATACCAACGGACTATAGTGATAGTGTAATTTGTGTAATTTCTCCAAAGAGAGCTGCATAAAATAAAGTAAATAAATATAAATTGGGAATGATTTATGAAATATAGTTTTTCAACAAAAATAAAAGAACTAATAAAAGATGAAAGGGCACAAGGAGAAGGTGGTGCCCTTTATATGCTTCTTATTGTTGCAATTGTAGCAGTAGTTCTTATAGCTGTTGTTAAACCAATGTTTAATAATTCTCTAAAAACATCTGTTAAAAAAGCAGCTTTGCCAGGGGCAGAAACACAAGCTAATGCACCTAAATAGTTTTTTATATTTTTTTTATATTTTTTTCTTATTTTTTTAAAGTGTTTGGGAAATATAAGCTTTTTAAATTCTTCTTTCTTTATTTGTATAGAGAAATATGTTTTTAATTAGAAATAATAAAGCACAAGCAAGTGCACCTTTTGAATTGTTAGTTGCAGTTGTTATTATGGGTTTTGTTATTCTTGCAGGAACTTATGCATTACAATCTTTATCCGAAAATACTTGTATTGGTCAAAAACGGCAAGATATGAGTAATCTTGTAAGCTCTTTAGCAGATGTTGTATTGGGCCCAGATCTTGTTTTTAAGAATATTAATTTTTCTACAAAGGCCTGTTATAATCAAAAATATGAAACAATTAAATTAACTACTTATACAGATCCAATAAGATGTGCATCAATTTGTGGTGGTGGTTCAACATGTACGCTTTTAGAATATAGATATTCTAAACCAGATAGGCAAGGGCATCTAATAACAAAAATGCCTATTGAACCAATTTGTACAAATTTACCATCTAGTGTAGTATTTGCTTCTGATTTAGATGATTGTGGATTAGATGATCCAAATAATTCGAATTATGGGAAATATGTTATTAAAGATCCTACAGAAAATATACCCCCTGGAAAATATCTTGTATTTAGGGTGTCTGCAGAAACGCCATATGATGTGCAAAAAAAGATATGTTTTTTAAAACAAGAACGAACAAATATAAATACAAATATAAATAATAGTTAATAATAATAAAATAATAATAGTTAATATAATGTTAATATTAAATGCCAAAAATAAAACATTAGGTGAATAAAAAAATGATTGAATTTACCTTATCTAAATTAAATATGTTAATTTTTGTAACAGCAATTGCTGTTATTGTATTGTTTTTTATGAATACAATTCAAGCGAATTTTAAATTAAAGCAAAGTTCTGAATTAGCATATACCATTGCACAAGAAGTTAAAACAGGTATTGATACAGAAAGTTATTGTTCTATTAAGTTTATTGATTTACCAACAAAAATTGCAACAAGTCAAAGTGGTGCAAAACTAAGATATTTTTTGAATGTTTCTTATGCAAATTTGTCAAATCTAGAAAATGTGCAATATACAGATAAATTGGTTTTTTCTATAACTGATGCAGGTAAAAAAAAAATTTATGCATCTTATGATATTGATTATAATGGGAATAATGGTTCTGTAAAATTATATGAACTTACAGAAGAAAGTAAACTGAAAGATGTATCTTCATTAGTATATAATGACTTTAATTCAAAATCATCTGTTTTTTATGACCCAAGTAGAGTTAATTCTATAGAAACACGTTTAATTTTTATTAAACAAATGAGCCTTGGTGATGATGGGAGTATGAAAAAGAATATTTATTTAATACCATGTGCAGAAAGAAATAATAAACCAACTTGTATGGATTTGATTTGTGGTACCATTAATACAGACAATTATGGATATTCTACAGGTGATAATGAAAGTTTATATGGGCAAGGTATTGCCTGTTTAGATGATTATTGTAAAACTAAGAGTCAATTAACTTAATTTTGGTTTTTTTAATTAAAAAAGAATTATGAAAATATATGAAAATGTCTATTACCAAAAACAAAAAAGGTTTAATTGGGGCAATAGGTGATGATCTTCCAAGTTTAATCCCTATTTTTTTAGGGTTAGTTGTTTTTTTTGCAGTGTTTCTTAATACCTATAATGTATATAAAGATACAAGTAATTTATATGATTTACAACAAGAGGCAATTAAGATAGCAATGACATTAAAAGCCGAGCCATTAATTCCGGATTATAATTTTTTTAATGAAACTTGTGGAAAGGTAAACACCACAACAAACTGGACAGCATTTTTAATAGATTTACCATTAGATACCAATAAACAAATATCTTTGTCTCCAGATACATTTGCTGACAATATAATTAAAGATACAGAAGAGAATCTATTTATTTGTGGTGATGATAATATAGAGAGTGTTCAAAAACTTTTACAAA
>DAOPNM010000035.1:0-4105 GCA_035357435.1 archaeon
GAATCCATAATAAATTGTTCATTAATTTTAATAAACTCAATTTTATAACCTTGATTATCAACATCTTTTATAAAATCATTAAAATCAAGATATTCTTCAGATTCTTTAAACTTAAAATTAAACATATTATAATTTTCATAATCAATTACTCGTTCTTTATAATAATCAATAAATCTATTTTTATCTGCTTCATTAAAAGAAGGCGAAGATCTAAGATAACTTTTCTTTTTTTTAATCTCCTGAATATCTTCTGGAAGATATTTTTTTCGTGCATTTTCTAATTCAACATTTTTTCCTTTATTATCCCCTTCTTTTTCTTTTCTTCCCACAATACGCTGTGTTTTATTATCTTTTACAAATAAATTTTGAATATCTTTAGAAGCATCTGATATTTGTTTATAGACCATTTTTTCATAATATTCTCCGTCATTATCTATATTTTCTATATTGGAAAACATATGGGTATGTCCTTTTGGCATAATACCTAAATAATAATCACCATCTTTTCTAAACAATACAGAATGATTTTCAGGTTCTTTAGTTACATCCCACCCTTTCAATAATACAGGGCAATTAAAATTTAATTTAAATTTTTTAACATTTTTTTGTTTTTTAGTTACATAATTTCTAACTTTATTATATGTAGGTATAATTACACTAAATGCATTATAGATTTTATTAAATTCTATATAAAATAATGAATCTAAATTATATGCTTCTTGTATTTTTGTATTAGTACCTATATTTAGATTAACATAAAGTGGTTTAATATAATCAAACAATTCTTTTAATGAATCTAATAACGTTTTAATTGTTTGAATATCTTCTGATGTAATTTTAGTTAAATGATTAACATTTATAGATTTAAACTGATTATAATTATTTTTTATATTTTCAAACAACTTATCATTAATGTTTTCTAAAAAATAATCAATCATAAAATTATCTGAAAAACTATTGCCCTCTTTAGAAAGTTTTAATAATTTTACACCTTCTTGAATTTCAAAAATAGAAAAATATTTTTGGTTTAATATTTCTTCTAATTTTTTTTCAGATTTTTTATCAGATTTAATATGCTCTTTATTTTTAATAAATTCTTTTAATCCATTTCTTATAACAAATAAGTCCTTAAAAATAGATTTTGAAATTTTTTGTAAACTTAATGTATTAACATATATTTGATTTAAATCATATTCATTTAAATTTTTAATTAGTTTTTGTAAGTTATCAAAATTTAGCACATAATTATTTGTATAAATATCATCAATTAGATTTACTAATTCTTGATTATCTTGAATTATTCCAAATTTTTCAGAAAATGATTTTTTTTCAGTTAATATTTGCTTATATAATGGCATCATTATTAATTGTTTAAGTTGTTTTGAAGTTTCTTTATTTTCTGGTTTTTGAGAATATAAATTAATAGATTCATTTAATCCACATATTTTAGAATTATTTTCAACATAGCCACCAAGAATTAAATTAAATAAATCAATACCTTCTTGATTTAATAAATTATTAAAATTTTCTAGGGAAAAAAAATAATCTAAGGAAACATTATTCAAATATTTGGCAAAATTTTTTTCTATTGACTCTAATGGGAAACCATTTATTTTTTTAAGTTTATCATATTTTGCAATATTATCTAAAAATATTGGTAAATTATCAACAACAATTCTGTAAAAGATAGATGTAGGTATTAAATCATTAGACAAAACATTCTGTCGGTTATTAAAAAAACCATCAAAGTATGTTGTCCACTTTTTAAATTTAGACAATAGCATTTCATCTTGTTCTCTTCCTTTTTCTTTTAACCATTTTGGGAGAACAACATTTACAAATTTTTCATCAAATATGTTGTTAAAATTATCAACATCTTTAATTTGTTGATACATATTGTTTGCTATCTTCTTTTGTATATTTTTAAATTGCTTTTTTAAATCAGAATTATATTTGTCCTTTTTTAATTCAAAATATATTGTGTAATATTCTTGTAAATCAGATAAATCTAATTTAATATTCTTCAAACTGTTTTCTATAAATTCAACATAATATTCGTCCATTATTTTTTTAACTTCATTAAAATCTTTTTCTCTTTGTTTATCTTCTTCAATTAAACCATTTTCTTTTATAAAATCTATTGTTTTTCCAACAGGTTTTAATTCAAACCTTATTGTTTTTGATAAATTATATTTATTTATAAAATTACCCCATATTGAATTATTTTCATTCATGTATTCCCCTTTCCATTTTTTTAAAAAATTATATCAAATTATATTAAATAATTATAATAATTAGCCCCAAAATATATAAAAACCCTTATTTATATACCCTGATATAAAAAACCAAAAAACAGGCCAGGTGGGATTTGAACCCACGATCCTCAGCTTAGGAGGCTGATGCACTATCCAAACTATGCTACTGGCCTTTTTCTTTATTTTTTGGACAAAAAAATAACCTTTTAAAAGGTTTATATAATATATTTTGATAGAATAACCCTTTAAATATATTTATTTTTAAACATAAAAGAAAAAGATGCGGAGATAGACAAAAATGGCTAAAAAAATATTAATTGTTTTAGGCGCACCTGGAAGTGGAAAAAGCACACAAGCAGATCTTATTTGTAAAGAGTTTAATTATGAACATGTTATAGAAAGTGATCTTCTTAAACAAGAAATTTTAAAAAAAACACCATTAAGTAAAAAAATAGCAAAAATAATGAATGAAGGAAAATTAGTGCCTTATGAAATAACCTGTGATATTTTGTTTAAAAAAATAAAAAAATCTAAAAAAAATAAAATTGTAATAGATGGATTTCCTAGAGAAATTAATCAAGCAATTGTTTTTGATTATTTTGTGTTTTCTGAAAATATTGATTTTTTAGGAATTGTTTATCTTTCTCTTTCAAAAGAATCATCTGTAAAAAGATTATTGCTAAGAAAAAGAAAGGATGATACTAAAAAAATTATACAGAAAAGATTAGAAATATATTACAAAGAAACCAAACCAGTAATAGAAAGATATAAAAAACAAAAGAAGTTAATAGAAATAGATGGAGAACCATCTATTGAAGAGATATTTAAAAATGTTAAAAATAAGTTAAAAAATAAAAGCTTAAAGGAAAAAATATTATGATCACAGATCAAAGAGTATTAGATAATGTAAAAAAACTACTTGATCTTGGAATGACACCAGAAGATGTCAAAGACAATCTTATAAAAATGGGTGTTTCTGAAAAAGATGCAATTGATCTTATTCAAAGAGCTGGTGGAGTTATTTCAAAACAGAAAACAGAAGAAGAATTAGATGAAATAAAAGAACTAGAAAAACAAGAGTCCATTAACTTTGCAAAACCACCAGAAACTCCAAAAAAAGAAAGCCAACCACAAAAACAAACAACACCAAGCCAACAACAAACTAAACAAGAAACAATACCAAAACAAACTTTTGAGAAGGCACCAGAACCAAAAAAAGAAGAAATACCTAGTAATGCATTTTCTTTTGAAGAACAACTTGAAAGAATTAAAAAAAAGAGTATAGCACAACAAGAAAAACCAAAAGAAGAAATTAAATTAAATCTTTTCCCTGAATTTGAAGAACTAAAAAAACAAGCAGAAAAACCAACAACAGATTTTTTTCAAACATCAACATTTGAAACAAAAACACAAACAACAGATGTCTGGAAAGAAGGCATATTAACAACAATTAATCAAAAATTAGATGAACTAGACACCAAACAACAAAACTTAGAAAAATATTTAAAAGAAAAAATTGATTTTGAACTTAAAAAATTATCTGGGACACAAATAGCTACACAAAAGCTATTATTAGACAAAATAAATGAAATGATAAATACACAATTAGAAGATATTCAATCTAAAATTACCTCTGAACTTGCACAAATAAAAGTATCAGATGTAAAACTTGCAGCTAAAATTAAAGCTTTTGAAGAAGAAAAAAATGATCTTTCAGATGTAATTTCTAAATTAGAAAAAACACATGGAGACATGATCACAAGTATTGCACAAAATAAAATACAAATGAGTGATTTTTTAGAAAAAACAAATCAACAAATAGCAAATATAATTTCAAATACTAAAACAAA
>DAOPNM010000036.1:0-3855 GCA_035357435.1 archaeon
TAATGTTTCTTTTAAATGAAGCTCAAAAGGTGTGTACGGATATAATTGTAATTAACAATACGAAAATAAGATATTCAGGAAATTTAAAAGAAACATTACAAAAATATAAAACAAGAGATTTGGAAAAAGTTTATTTTGAGGTTGTTAAAAATAATGGGTTGGTTTAAAAATGAACTTTAATATTCTTAAAAATGAATTTAAAAAAATATTTACAAACAAAGCAACTGTTTGGTCAGTTTTTGGCATAGTTGTTATTTGGAGTTTAATATTTGGATTTACTGTTCCTGAAATAGATGCCCCTAATCTTCAGATTGCGTCAAATAATTTATATATTTCTTTATCTACCTTAATTGGTTTTTTTGTAACCTATTTAATTGCAACACAAGTTTTTTTAGCAGAAAAACGAGAAAAAACAATTGAAACTCTTTTGTGTACCCCTCTTTCTCTTAAAGAAATTTGGAAAATAAAAAGTGTTGCAACAGCTATTTTTGCAGAGCTTTCTTGTATTTTTTCTGTGATTTTAGTTTATATATGTGGTTTTTTTCCAAAATCAAATATTTTGTTTCCTAGTTGGAATGTTTTTATATATCTATTTGTTGTTCTTCCATTATTTTTATGTGCAATTGCTGGGTTATTAGGTTATATAGAGTTTTTATTTGGTATGAAAGAAAACAGAATTGTTAATTTTATAATTGTTTTTGCAATAGTTTTTGGATTTAATTTTGTAGGTGCCTCTATGAAAAAAGGAGGTTTTTCTTCATGGATTTTTTTGGTAATAATTTTGTGTATTTCTTTAGCTTTATTAATTTTAGAATCTTTTTTAACTAAATATTTGAATAAAGAAAAAATTGTAACTAGCATTGAAGATGTTACATAAGATATTTCTTTAAATGTTTGTATGTTTATATTATATATTTGTTATATTTGTATTTTTAATATTTAATTATTTAAAATTTAAAACTAAAAAAAGAAAAGTTATGGCAGAAACTGAACTTAAAAAACAAGTAAGACCAATGTTTGAAAAGAATTGGCAAGAACATTATAAGATTAAAACATTAACTGATTTAGGCTATGAAAGAAAAATTTGTAAAAAATGTGGAAGACCATTTTGGACAAATTCAAATAGAGAATATTGTGCAGATTCTAGTTGTCAGTCTCGTGAATTTATTGGAAAAAAAACAAAAGGATATACTTATGAAGAAACTTGGAAGGAAATTGAAAAGTTTTTTGTAAAAAATGGACATGAGTCTGTTAAAAGGTATCCTGTAATTCCAAGGTGGAGAAATGATTTATATTTTACAAATGCATCTATAATTGATTTTCAACCATATGTTGTTAATGGAGAAGTTAAACCTCCTGCAGATCCATTAATTATTCCACAAACTTCAATTAGATTTGGAGATATTTCAAATGTTGGTGTTACTGGTACACATTATACTTGTTTTGTTATGTTTGGTCAACATGGATTTAATACAAATCCTAATAAGTCATATTGGAAAGATCAAGCTCTTTCTTTAGATATAGAATATTTAACAAAAGTTATTGGTGTAAAACAAGAAGATCTTGTTTTTTTTGAAGATGTTTGGGAAGGTGGAGGTTATTTTGGGCCTTCTATGGAATATTTTGCAAATGGAATTGAATTAGGAAATTGTGTATTTATGCAATTTCAAGATTTAGGTAATGGAAAATATGAGCAATTAAAAAAGCCAGTTATAGATATGGGTGCTGGTTTTGAAAGATTAGCATGGTATACAAATGGAACCCCAACAAGTTATGATATTACTTTTGCAGAACTTTTAGATTATTTAAAAAAGTATACTGGAATTAAGTTTGATACTAAACTTTTAAGTGAATTTTATAAATTTGCAGGAGAATTAAATGTTGATGAAGTTAAAGATATTAACCAAAAATATGAAATGATTTCAAAAAAATTAGGCTATTCTAAAGATGAACTTTTTAAAATTTTGAATCCAATTCAAGCAATGTATGCAATTTGTGATCATACAAAAACTTTATTGTATACCTCAACAGATGGGATGTTACCTAGTAATTCAGGTGGTGGTTATAATCTTAGAATTTTAGCAAGAAGAATATTTGATTTAAATGAGTTATATAATTTTAATTTAGATTTTAATAAAATCTTTGAATTACACGTTTCTTCTCTTAAACATTTTGATCCAAGTTTAAAAGATGGTTTACAAACTGCATGTGATGTTTTAGATGAAGAAAAAAAAAAGTATATTCAAACAAAAAAAGTTATAGAAAATAAACTTGTATCTATTTTGTCTTCAGAAAAGCAAATCACTTCAGAAGATTTTCTTAAATTATATAGAAGTGATGGAATTACAAAAGAACAAATTGAAACTGTTGCTTCAAAATTAAATAAAAAAATAGAATTTCCAGATGATTATTATGGAAAAATTGCTGAAGGTAACCAAACAGGAAAATCAACAAAAGATTTAAGTTTATTAGAAAAACTATTAGAAAAAGAGGATATTGAATTAATTAAAAATTTACCAAATACTTTGAAATTATATTATAATAATCAAACAGAGTGTATTTCTAATGTTTTATATGCTTCTGAAAGAATAATAATATTAGATAAAACAGTATTTTATCCAGAAGGTGGTGGCCAAACATTTGATGTAGGTACAATTAATGATGTGTTTAATGTTATTGGTGTTTATAATTATAATGGAAAAATAATTCATGTTTTAGAGCAACCACAACATGGATTAAAAAAAGGACAAGAAGTTAATTGTAAAGTTAATGAAGTTCGTCAAAAACAACTAAGATGTATGCACACTGCAACACATCTTTTAAATGCAGCTGCTAAAAAGATTTTAGGGCAACATATTTGGCAAGCAGGCGCACATAAAGATGTTTTAGAATCACATTTAGATGTTACTCATTATAAAACAATTACTAAGCAAGAACTAGATGCAATTGAACAACAAGTAAATGTCTGGATCTTTCAAGGTTCAAAGGTAAACATTTTTGAACTCCCAAAAGACGAAGCAGAAAAAAAATATGGTTTTAGATTGTATCAAGGTGGGGCTATTCCTGGAAACATTTTAAGAATTATAGAAATTCCAAATATAGATGTGCAAGCATGTGCAGGTCTTCATTTAAGTGAAATAAAAGATATTGGTGTATTTAAGATAATAAAAAGAACAAGTGTACAAGACGGTATTGAAAGAATATTTTTCACTACTTATTTATCTGCTTTGCAATATATAAAAGAACAAGAAAATATATTAGATGAAACTTCAAAAATATTTTCTGTAGCAAAACATGAACTTCCAAATGTTGCTTCTAATTTTTTAAAAGAATGGAAAGAACAAAGGAAAACAATAGAGGAATTAAGAGAAAAATTAGCGGTGTACGAAATATCAGATATTCTTAATCAAAAACAAGATGTTGTTATAAAAAGAACATCATTAGATCTTCAGGATATAATTGTTGTTTTTAAAAAAATAAGTCATGAAAAAGATTTGCAAACTAGATCTATTGCACTTTATAATGATTCAGGAGATTTAGTGATTTGGGTTGGAGACAAATCGAAATTAAATATTTCTGAACTAATTAAAGCTATAGAACAAAAAGAAAAAAAGAAAATTAAAGGTGGGAATAAAGGAAACTTATTCCAGGGTAAACTATTGTAATTTTTTTATTTTTAAAAAATCATCATTTCTTGGACATTTTTGCTATTTTTTAATTAAAAAATCTAAATATTTCCTATATAAACATATTTCAGGCCTTTTTTAATTGCCATTTCTCTTGCCATTTCTATTGTCTCTGGTTTAGTTGGTTGAATGTTTGTTAATTTATAGGCCCCAAAACTTCTTGTAAAAT
>DAOPNM010000037.1:0-3585 GCA_035357435.1 archaeon
AAGCAGTAATTATTTGCACTAAAAAGGTATCAATAGCACAAAATAAAAAGAAAATCATAATTATTTGAAAAGAAATATATCCTGCTACAAACTCTTTTCCATAAACTAATCTAATAATATCTTTAGCATAAAAAATACCACCAAAACACATAGGAATTGCTAAAAGATAAATTATTTTAGAAAACTTAGAAGCTATTGAATCAAGTAAATTTGTTTTTGCATATTTAGAGATTACTGGAAAAAAAGCAGTAAAAAATATTGTTAATATTCCTAAGAGAAAACCTATAAAACTATATGCAACAGAATATAAACCAACTTGATAATCATTAATAAACAAAGATATCAAAAACTTATCTGAATTAAAATAAATTGCACCAAACAATCCAGAAAGTGCAAATGGCCAAGCTATTTTTGTTTTCTGTAAAGCATATTTTATGTTTTGTTTTAATGGTTTAAAAGATATTTTTACATACTTTTTTATAATAAAAAAAACATAAATTCCTGCAACAACAGAAGAAAGCAAATAAACCCAAGCAATACCTATAAGATGTAAATTTAAAAAAATCATTAAATACATAAACAAAACAATAGATGACTTTGAAATTACTGAATAAACAGAATTATATTTCATTTTTTGTAAAGCATCTGTATATCTTAAAAAATGACCTGCAAGTGCATTAACAACAAGAGTTAATGCTTGGAGTATTATTACAGCATTTACAATTGGAGATTTTCCTAAGAAAAACAAACATAAACAAATAATTATAAAAACTATTAAATTTAAAATCAAAATTAAAGGTAAAAAACAATTAAAATATTTATTTAATTTTTCAGGATCTTTTGAAACATCTCTTAAAGCTAATGTTGATAACCCCATATCACAAAAAACACTAAACAAAGAAACAAAAGCAATTGCAAAATTTAATTGACCATATGCTTCTACACCCAAATATCTTGGAATAACAGTAATTGTGATTATAGATAATATCAAAACTATTATCTTTGAAATAGTTAACCATGCTATATTTTTTACAACCCTTTTTTTTTCTGAATTATCCATAATATCTCTTTTAATTTTTTGAAAAAATAAGTGGGATATACCATTTATTTAAAAATATAAAAAATAACCAAATATATTAAAATATATTAAAACAATATAATTAAATATATTATCAATTAAATACTATTACTAACAATATTAACTAAAATAATTAAATAAGAAAAATATGGCAACAGACATAAAAAATGAACTTAATGATTTAAAAAATTTGTGTAAAAATATCACTAATAGTATACAAAAACCACTCCACACACTAAACAAACAAGAAATTATTGAAACTTTAACAAATCTAGAAGAAAATATAAACAAGTTTATAGACAAACTAAGTAATTTAAACCAAGGACTTATACTTAAATATGTAATTGAAATAAACCCTGCAAAACTTAAAGAATTCCAAGAAAATTTTATAACATTAAATAAAAATATCCACAACCAATTATTTTTTGAACAAAACAAAAAAGAAATAAATCATAAATTATTAAATTTAAAAGAAGCAATTGTAAATCCAGAAATTTATTATAACTTAGAAGAAGATATTAAATATCAAACAAATTTATTTAATAAATATGTTAATGATGTATTAGACAAAATAAACAAAAGAGAACAAGGATTCATAATAAAACAAAGAACGCCAGAAGAATTACAGAAAATAATTGACCATAAAGATGAAAAAATACAAGAACTTCTTTCACAAATGGAAAAATATAAATGGTTAGAAGCTAAAGAACAAACAGAAAAATCTAAAATATCTTTTTTAGAAGAAGAACTACTTAAAAAAACAAAATTAGCAGAACAATCTCAAACATTAATTACAATACATGTTGCATATTTGGAAAAAGAAATAGATAATTTAATGAATCAAGTAAAAAAGTTAAATAATGATATAAAAATGTTAGATAATAGTAACTTAGAAAAAGAAGAAATTTCTTTAGAACTTATTAAAGAACTTAAAGACGAAATATTAACAACAAAACATTTTATGAAAAACTTAAAAAAAGAGGAAAAAAATGAATGATTTTCAACCTCCATTTGGAGGATCTCCATTTGGCGATTCTAAAGATTATGGATTAGAAAAGAAACAATCTAAATTACAAATTGGTAAAATATTAAAGATAGTTATAATTGTTATTATCATTGGAACACTCATATATTATTTATTTCTAAACAAAGCAACATTAACAATAATTGCTACAAACACAGAAGGAAATGAGATACCTGCAGAAATTTCTTTATATAAAAGTTCAAGTGATGTTTCTAAAGGAGCTATAAAACAACTAACTACAGGAGTTCCTGTAAAACTTAACAAAAGAAACTATTATTATAAAATAAATGTGGCGGGATATGAATCAAAATCTGGAACAATTGATTTAACAGATGATTATGTCCAAAATATAGAATTGAGTAAAAATATACAATTAAAAATAAATAATTTCACAATACCTGCAGAAAATGCAATAGCCTTCCCTGGGCAAACAATTTTGTTTGATTTAATTGTTGAGAATACAAGTGCATCAGAAGCATATGATTTAAACTATATTGTAATAGAAAAAGATCTAAACAAATGGTCACCAGTATTTATAAATGAAATTGGAGAAGAACTTACTTCATATATAATAAATCCACAACAATCAACAACACTAAAAATACAAGCAAAAATACCAATAGATGAAAAAATAGGCAAAAAAACAGCAAAAGTAAGAATAAAATATACAACAAAATCAAAAGAAGTTGTATTAGATGTGCAAAAGAGACCAGATATAACAATCACAGTAGGCGACATGGAAGATATAACTATAAAAAGTGGAGAAACAAAAAATATACAGTATAAAATTGATAATTCTAAAAATAATATCCAAATAAATGATATAAAATTTACACTGCTTGATATAAATACATCATACAATACAGATGTAAACACATGGTTTAAGATTCCACAAAATATTATCACTGTAGGTCAAAAACGCACAGAACAATCTGTGTTTGTTATACAGGCACCTTCAAATGCACGAGCTGATGAAATTACAGGAAAATTATTAATTACAAGCCAAAGTTTACCAGAACCACTATGGTTTCCAATACATATAAAAATAGAAGAACCAGAAATAAAATTTACTAGTTCATTAAACAAATCATCAATTATACTAACATATGATGAAAACACACTCAAAACAAATTCAGCAGAAGTTATCTTATCATTAAACAATCAATCTGCAATACCAATAACATTAAAAACAATAACTATAGAAAACGCAACTGGCAGACCTGATTGTAACAAATGGATTACATATACAATACCATCAAAAACAATAGATAGTAAAAAAATAGTACCTATTGCACTCTCTGTAACCTTAAAAGATGGAGAAACACCTGGTGATTTCCCAGACAATACTAGAACATGTTATCTAAAAACAATCTATTATAACCCCTATAGAGAAACAGAAACAAAAGAAGAAATATTATTACTATCTATAACAGTAAATAAAAAATAAAACTTATTTAAAAAAATTAAATGTAATATGTCTGTT
>DAOPNM010000038.1:0-3568 GCA_035357435.1 archaeon
ACGATGGAGAATATGGATTTTTTGAAGCTAAAATTGGTAATGTAAGGACTACTCTTTCCATTCCTATGGCAGAAATTACAGTTTATTATTGGAAAAAAAACTACCAAGAACAAGGAGTTTATTCTGATACTAAAAGTTTTCTTTTAATAGCACCACCACCCGGCGAATATCAAACCGTTTTTGTAGACAAAACAACACTATTACCTCACGAATTATACCAGTTTTATTATGAGTTAAAAATAGGCGGAGTAGTAAGAGCTACAAGCCCTACTTATGATTTTGAAATAGTAGACGCACCACCACTAACACCAGAGCCAAGCCCGCCACCCTACCCTACAACATCGCCAACAATATCACCGCCGCCGTATGTAGGACAGATTGAGACAGTTTGCACACCACCCGAAGGAGGATTTTTAGAATACCCGGTTCAAAATATGCAATACGCATTATGTAAAGCAATAACAGCCCTTTTTATACCAAGCCAACAGCAACTTGACAGTGTTAGCGAGTATTTAGATAGTTGGATAGCAAACTTAAAAACAAAGCCACCTTTTGGTTATTTTTATTTAGTAAAAGATAGTTTAGCTAACGTTAAATTAGCTACCCCTTTAACAGAATATAATTTTACAATACCGGTTATAGGCAACACGTTGAGAAATGGTTTAAAATTTTGTTTTTGGTTTTTAGCCGTTATTTATCTTGCAGTTAGAATAAAAACAATATTATGATTACTTATTATATAATTTTATTTTTTTTATCAATCTTTTATATTTTAACATCGCCGATGTTATTATTACCAGCGGCGACTTTACCCGGCTCAATTGAAACGGCAATTTTAGAAGTAGCTAATTATTTATCTTATGTTAATTTAATGATACCGATTAACGAATTATTAAAAGTTTTGATTTTTATTTTAGGAGTAGAAGCCGGATTTTTAATTTTTAAACTTATAAAGGTTATCATTAGAGGTTAAAAAATTATAAACAAGTTATCCACAATTTAGCCCTTGACAAATAAAAATTATAGTGTTATATTAGCGAATTTTTAATAAAAAAGTTATCCACAGTTTAGCTCTTGACAAATTTTTTTTTTTGAAAAACACTACTTATAACGGGGGGAGATGATAGGAGTAAGGAGAGCAAAGGAGCGCAGTATAGAGTATATAACTTTATATATATTATATATATATATTATATATATATATTATATATATATATTATTAAAAATTATTAAAAAAATCGTTCGCGAAAAATTTTTTAAAATATGGCAATAACAACTTATAAACAATATTTAGCTTATTATTTAGCCGAGTTATATCACGACAAAAAAAAATTAGGTTTTTGGTTTACATTATGTAAGCAATATGATAGCGAGGATATTATGTTTGTAAATTCAATCACGCAGGATATTATACGAAGGAGTAAAAAAACTATAAATAACCCGGCAGGCCTTTTTATAAAATTATTTTTTGAGTATCAAAATAAAAACAAGGCAAAAATAGCAAATGGAGAAAAAATTCAGAAAGCTTTAAAAATGGGAAAGTTTGACATTTAAAAAAAATTTATTACAATATTATTGACACTGTATTTAAAATGAGGGCGTGAAAAGAAAACGCAAAAAAGAAACACGCCCTCATTTTAAAAAAGTTATTAAACTATTAAAACATTATGAATTGCAATTTTTCAAACCCTTTAACATTTACCGGCGAAGCACCAAGTAGTTCTAGCGATATTTGGGCATTTTCAACTATAAATTGCGACGTTAGCGATTTAGCAAGCACGACAAACCCGGACTTATCTTTTTTATCTTATCAATTAGGCACAAGTACTTATGATTTTTATTTTAAAAATAATATAGGATTAGGAGAGTTAATAATAATAACATTATTATTTTTTATGTTTATGTTTTTTATAGCGGTTAAAGTTTGGGATTTTATAATAGGCAAAAAGGTTTATATAAAACGTAAAAATTCTTGATGATTGCACAATACTTTTTTAATTATTTTTTAAACTTTTTTTTATTTATTTATTTAACAATTTTAATTTTTAATTTTATTGAATATTTAAAAGACCAGTTTTAATTTATGGATTATTTTAATCACGCTTTAACAATTTATTATGCTATAATGACGACCGGACAGTTTAATTATTTAAAAACTTTTACTGTTTATTTTATTTTATTTTTATTGATTTTTAGTATAATTTATATTATGCTAAAAAAATAAAGGGCGTCAGAAAGCAAAAAACACTTTAAAAAATGACTAGTATTATACCTATTGCTTCCAGCACTTTGTTAGCGGATATGACCGCCTACGTACCTACTGTTTTTCACGACTTATTACCTATAATCGCTATTATAGTTGGTTTACCGTTAGCTTTTTGGATGATTTCACAAGTTGTCGGATTAGCCAAACGTTCTTTTCGCACCGGCGGAGGTAGAAAAAGCTAAAATTTAAAGTTGGTATGGTTGCTTTTCGCGTTGCCGGCAACCGCGAAAGCGTAAAAGAGCCGGCCTACCCAGCTTTCTGAAAAAAAATGACACAAATAGCACTTCCAGATTTAACAGAATTAGCAACCGGAGCGTTGAGTTATGTTTCACCGGTTTTTAATTTTTTCAAACCTCTTTTATTTATAATTTTAGGTTTGTTTTTAGGTTATTTTATATTAGAAACGATTATAGATATTATGACCGGAGTAAAAGACCGAGAATTAAAAAACAAAAACGATGAAGAAGAGGAAGGAGAATAATAAAAAAGTTTTAATTTTTTAAAGTGTAAAAAAAATTATATTTAAAATGTAAAAAAAATTGACATTTTGAATGTAAAATAAATTGACACTTAAAGAGTAAAATAAAATGAATATTTTTTTTAAAACAGCAAAAGCAAGTACTTTTTTTGATTTAGGCGACGTCGCGACAAGCGCGTTAGCTTATACCGGCGACTTTATAGCCGATTTTAAACCCCTTTTAGTTTTAATTATAGGTTTACTATTAGGTATTATTATTGTTAGCGTTATTATAAAGACGTTGAGAGGTTAAAAAAGGCCGTAGAAACGGCATTTTTTATTTATATGAGAAAAACTACTACTTTAACATTAAAGGCCTCTTGTAAGGCAAAATTACCGGCAATTTTTAGGTTTATTTTAGTATGTTTGGTTTTTTTTGGAGTTTTTGGAGTTTTGGGCCCGGTTGACAAAGCAAAAGCCGAAAATAAAAGTTTTGAGTTTAATTGTCCCGGCGGCGGTTATTTGTGCAATGGATATTTACCATATACCGATTTAATACCACCGGAAGGAAATATTTATTTTTATTGCGAAGGCGTGGAAGAAAATGAGTTGATGTATCTTTTTGATGATTACTACGGATATTCTTATTATCGTGCACACAAAGTAAACGACTATCTTAATGTTATTAGATTATATAATTTTAACAATCAAATTTTAAAAGCTATTGGTTTTTATAGCCATATTAACCCTTGCGGAAATTATATTACAGTATACAACTATAACCCAGAGTTAATTAGTATTGAAAACGTAAAACCTATCGGACAGGTATACGATGGAGAATATGG
>DAOPNM010000039.1:0-3144 GCA_035357435.1 archaeon
AAGAAAACCGAAGTCAGCAAATTTAAGGAAAAAGTAGCGTGCTTTTTAGTTAATCGAATGCTAAAAATAAAAAAAACTATGTATCATTTTCAAATTATTAAAGATAAGAACACTTATTAAGTGCTACCGCTATCTGTTTTTATAAAAATTAGATAAAAAGTTAACTTTAATACTTATTTTATTTTACTTTATAGTTAAATATTACAACTTGATTAATCAATTTGTTGTATTGATAAATAAATATGTCAAATTGATTTATTAATATTTAAAATTAATAAATAAATTATTAATTTTTATAATTAAATATTTAATATTTATATATCAAGATGGCAACATTATTTATGAATAATACAACTTATACTATCAATTCAACAACTTAAATTATTTATATATACTATTTGCTTATAAAATTATACTATATACATTTAAAATATAGTTTAAACATAACTAAATACAACTATTTAACATAAAAATCTATTTATTTGTTTAAAAAATGTTAAAATAAACTTTTGCAATCCTAATCTTTATTAACTTAGATTTGATTTATTAAAATAATTATAAACTAAAATTTAACGTTATGCCAGCAAGAACATCAGGACGTGTCATCATTCCTAACAATCCAGAAGAATTATTAACATTGGCTCAAAAAGTATATGACAAACATATAGCCGATGGTGCAGCTTCACCACTAAATGCAATGCAAGATTTTAACTGGGCAGACGATGGTCCAAAAATAGCACCATGTAAAACCAATCATGAAAAAGCAGAAGAAGCAGCTAAAAAAGCAGAACAATATTATCGTGAACGCGACAAAGATTTACCAGCTATCAAAGCCATTATTCAAAACAGTGCCGCACTTTTAAAAAGTATTAATGCTAAAAATCCAAAAGTTTTAGGAGATTATGGTTTTGTTGTAGATGATACAAAGAGAGTAAAAAAAACATAATAATTTGATGAGTTGTTTTTAGAAAATAAAAGACCGTTAGCTATAAAAGTTAACGGTCTTATATTTTAGAATTATTGTTGGGCTGAATTAAATCTATCTATGATAAAATCCATTTTTTTATTCATATCATCAAAAAAATGATTAGGCGCTTTGATGGTTATTTCAAAAGCATTTATAGAATTACCTTTATTATTAGAATTATTAACAATATTAATAACTCTTGGTTCTGTTTCAACTATTTCTTCTTTGTCAACACCAAGTGCTGCTGCAAAACGCTCCCATTCGTCATCTGTAATTGCAACTTTTCCTGTTTCTCTTCTGCTATATTGGGATTGATCCATAGCTACTCGTTCTGCAAACTCACTTTGCTTGTATCCTCTTTGAGTTCTTGCATTCTTTAATCGTTCTTTCGGTATAAAAGTCATTTTAGCCATAACAATGAAATTAAAATTTTTCTTTAAAGTTAGAAAAATATTTAATATGATAACATATATGCTTAAAAACTTACATATATGCACAAAAAATTCACATTGGTAATACCAAAATCTTGTATCAATTTTACAACATCAAAATATATCGCGAAAAAATTTTGTATAAAGAAAAAAATGTATAATTTTAAAAACACAAAAAAAATGAAAAAATTAGTTTTTGGCTTAATTGCCACAATGTTATTGGGTACTATGTCTTTTGGACAAACCTCAAATCAAGTGTATTCAAATTCTAGTCTAAGAACTGGAGACAAAATTGGTTATATTGAAAAGGGCAATTTTGTACTATCTTTTGATAAGGAAAACTTATTAAAAGAATTTAGTATAATAGCAAAAGAACAAGGATTGAATTTAAAGTACAATCGAGTTGAGATTGCAAATGCAAATCCTGATGAAAACAAAAAGTTTTATGGTCTTTTTGCCTACAGCGAAGATGGAACTACTGTAACTGCAATAGGTTTAGATCTAAATAATAATGTTTTTACTATTTCAATGAAAGGTGGTACAATTTCATGTTCTAGTACATCATGTACTGGATTTGGATGTAGTGCATATGATGCTGGTCAATATTGGACTTGTTCGTCTTGTACAAAACCTTGTAATAAAGTAACAACTGTCGTAATAAAAGCTCATTTAAGTCAAGATTAAATATTTAAGTTATAAATAATTATGCTAAACAACAAAAAACCTATTTATCAATTCCTTTTTATTTTATTTTTTTTCGCTTTTTTGGCTTCTTGTGGCGTACACAAGAAAAACGATAATGTACTTATGGCAAAAATGAAAAACAATAAATTTGAACTACTAATAGATACTGTTAAATTCAAAAAAAATATTAGTGAAAGTATTTTTTCTTCAGAATCTGAAATAGTATTTGATAAGATTGAAGTTGTGAAGCAATTTACTCTTGGCGAAAAAAGTATTCCCTTTTATTATATCATGTTATCAGATTTTGATAAAAAAGTAAAAACAACAAGACTACTTATTGAAAAAGATAATAGTTTGTTTTTAACAAATACACAAGGTAATATTGACAGTTCAGAATTAATATATTTAACTTGTTCAGGAAGTAAAAATTGTGAACCAAACATATATTATTTAGAAGGTAAAAAAGCTTGGTTGTGTGGCGATGATCCTAAATGCTTGATAGGCGATGAAGTTAGAATAGGATGTGATAGTTTTACATCTATCATAACTCCATAGTATAATTTTTAAAAATAAATAATCATGGTGAAAATTAAAGCAATTATTTTTTTTTTAATTTTCCCCTTATTAACTTATTCCCAATCCGATATTCAAAACGTTATTAAAGGTGGTGAATTATTGCTCTCTGGTTTGAGTATTTTCAAAGTAGCCAAATCGGGTGTAAAATCGGATAGTAAAATAATTGAAAGTGTTTGTGTCAAAAACAAATTGGTTGACAAAATCACTTTTAGAATAGTGGGGAAAAATGAGGAAGGCGACGAGATTAAAAAAGAACTCGTGGTCCAAAAAGACGGAAAAGAATGCTTATTTGAATTATCAAAAGGCATTTACACATATGAAGTTGTATTGCCCAATAAAGAAATTTATAAAAAAGGAGAATACAAGTTCGATGAAGATGTAGTCATCACAATAAAAGAAGACTAAAAGAAAAAAGTGTTAGAAGATTTCTAACACTTTTTTATTATTTCAAAACCCTATTGAAGTGTTTTTATTATTTGCTTTTTT
>DAOPNM010000040.1:0-3127 GCA_035357435.1 archaeon
CACCACCTACACCAACTACCATTATCTTTGGTGCTGCAAATTCTTCATCTGATTTATAATTAAGTGTTGCTTTTTCTGCATGTATTGCATTATTTACAATAGATTTCATATATTTTCACTTCCCTTTTTCTTTTATATTTTTATTATTTTAGTTTTTATTTTTTTTAGTTCTAATAATATTAAATATTATCTTATTATATATAGGACAAATAGTTTAAAAACATTATTTTTTTGATTTTTCCTCAATAGGTATTGTTATAATCTCATTTATTGATGAATAAATTCCACCAATAATAAAAAATATTGCTAAAAATATAAATACAAACAAAGCCATAGATAAAAGCATTTCATTCATAAACAATCCAAAAATACCATATAATAATAACACTCCAAAAACATATATACAAACATATCCGATATCAAACAAAAAACTTACTAAAAAATCTTTTGTAAAAATAAATTTACAATTTATTTTAAAATTAAAAAATGTAGAAAATTTTTTTGTTTTAAAAAATCTTACTAAACCAACAACTTTTAATATTTCTAAAAAAATTGCAAAAACAACAAACACTAACAGAATTAATGAAAATACAGATAATGTTATATTATAACTTGCAATATCTGCAAAAGGATTACTTAACCCATATAAATACATTGGTAAAACACCTATAAAAATAACTGCTGCTTCAATAACTAAAAAAATAATTGTTGCAAGCAAATAAGCACCAGAAATAGAAAGAATAGAACTTATTGTTTTTTTATCATATTTCTCTAATTTATTTTGCCTTAACTTAGTTCCAAAAAAACCAGTACCTATAACTAAAATTAAACAAAAACTAATAATTGCCATAGTTGTATTAATTAAAGACAAAAAAGATAAAATTAAAATAATTATAAAAAACTTAAAAGAAATAAACGGAAAAGTTAATGACTTTTTTAAATCAACCATCTTTATCAAAATTCAATATTTTAAAACAAAAATGGACTCTGTGGGACTCGAACCCACGACCTCATCCGTGCAAGGGATGCATTCTACCACTGAACTAAGAGCCCAATTATATAATATATAAATGAATATATATTTAAATGTTTATTATTAAAAAAATATTTGATAACAAATGAATCAAAAAACAAAAAAATCTAATGTTGCAGGATATTTTTATCCAAAAAACAAAAATGAATTAAAAACACAACTTGACTTGTTTTTCCAAAATGCAAATAACTCATATAATGGAGAACAAATAAAAGCCTTAATTGTACCTCATGCAGGATATATTTATTCTGGCCAAATTGCAATGGAAGCATATAAAAAATTATATTATTATTTATCATTAGATACACATGAAAAATATAAAATAATAATATTAGCACCATCCCATCATGTTTATTTAAAACAAATTGCAACAATGTCATATGTTAATTATAACACCCCATTTGGTAATGTAAAACTATCTAAACACAAGTTACAGAAATACATACATGATGAAGCATTTGCAAAAGAACATTCTGTAGAAGTACAATTGCCATATTTACAATATATTTTCAAAAAAGCAAAAAAACAATTTGAAGTATTACCTGTCCTTGTTGGAGAATGTGACACAAAAGAAATATCTAAAATCATAGAAACAGAAATTAATGAAAATACAATAATAATTGCATCATCAGATCTTTCTCATTATTTAGAATACAATCAAGCCATAAAAACAGATAAAGAAACCATTCAAAATATAATGCATGGAAAAAACGAAATAGATGCTTGTGGCAAATATCCAATATTAATTTTAAATCAAATATACAAATGTAAAAAACAACTTCTAAAATACACAAATTCAGGGGAAGTAACAAGAGATTATTCAGGGGTTGTTGGCTATGCATCATTTTGTTATTTTGACAAAGAAAAAAATATACTTATAATGATTGCAAAAAAATCAATATATAATGAAATAAATAATAAAATTGATGACTTTCAAGAAATAAAAAAAACAATATCAGAAGAATATAAACAAAAACAAGGTGTTTTTGTAACATTAACCATTAATGGAGAACTAAGAGGATGTATTGGTGAAATCTATGGGCGATATAGTGTTGTAGATTCTGTAATAATAAATTCAAAAAATGCAGCATTTTATGATCCTAGATTTTATCCATTAACTAAACAAGAATTTGAAAAAATTGAAATTGAAATTTCTATTCTTTCTGAACCAAAAGATTGTAAACTAGAAGATATTAAAAAAGGGGATGGCGTAATATTAATTACAGAAATATCTTCTGCAATATATTTACCTCAAGTTTGGGAACATTTCAACACCAAACAAGAATTTCTAGAAAGTTTATGTGAAAAAGCTATGCTTAATAGTGACTGCTATAAAAACCAAAAAACTAAATTTAAAACATTTAGTGTAAAAATAATAAAAGAATAAACATGGATTCAAAAAAACTAAAAGAAGCAAAATATTATAAAAAAATAGAAGAAAAAAAAGTTGTGTGTAATGTTTGTTATAGAAACTGTGTTATCGAAAATAATAAATTTGGATTTTGTGGAACACGAAAAAATATAGAAGGAACATTATATACATTGGTTTATGGAAAACCAGTAGCAATAAATATAGATCCTATTGAAAAAAAACCAATTTTTAATTATTTACCACACACAAAAACATTAAGTTTTGGAACACTTGGTTGTAACTTTGATTGTATGTTCTGCCAAAATTATGATATCTCAAAAGCAACAGAAACAAATATTTATTTAAACAAACAATTTATAGAACCTCAAGAAATTATAGAACTTGCAAAAAAATACAATTGCCCTTCAATTTCATACACATATACAGAACCAACAATCTTTGTAGAATATGCATTAGATATAATGAAACTTGCAAAAAAAAATAATCTAAAAAACATCTGGGTAAGCAATGGATATATGCAAAAAAAAGTTTTAAACGATATCTGTAAATATCTAGATGCAATAAATGTTGATTTAAAAGGAAATCAACAATTTTATGATAAACTTATTAATGGAATAAATGTAGAAAAAATAAAAGAAAATATAGAACTATTTTACAAAAAAGGAGTTCATATTGAGATAACAAACTTATTAATAGAAGGGTATAATACAGATAAAAAACAA
>DAOPNM010000041.1:0-3108 GCA_035357435.1 archaeon
GCTCCAGTATATAATAATCCGTCTTCAAATGTTAATGTGTATACTATTTCTCCTGAACCAATTAATGTGATTAAATTTTCTACATCTTGATTGTCAGAAAATAAGGTATGGCCATCAACTGTTAATTCTTCTGTTATTCCTATTTCATCTGTAGTTGGATCATCACAACCTCTATATTTTACAGTATAATCATCATCATGTAATATTGAATAATCACTGTCATCTAAATTTATTTGAGTTAATGTAGTTGCTGCTTGTGATATATCTATATTATCAACTAATTCACCATCTCCTTCTCCAACTGTTAATCCAGTACTTGAAGGAATGTATCTTGCTTCTACTTCTACTTCTGATAAAGAACCTGCTGTTGCACCAGTTGCATTTACTGTTGTTGATGTGTATGCCTTTGAACCTATTGCTGCTGCAATACCTGCTGCAGATACAACATCTCTTGGCTCACCTATGGTACCTACTACAATTGTGTAGTTTGGCATACCTGCTGTAAAAATATCGTCTTTAGTTGGTGCTGTGAATCCATTAGTTGAACCTACATTGGATGCTACAACTGCACCAGCAAATAAACTTGCTACACCTAATGCAGCTACACCAGCTACTATTTTTTTCATATTTACGTTTTTCATTTATTACACCTCGCGGTTTTATTTTTAAACCATGAAAACTTCATGGCTGTTTTTTGAGAAACAAAAAATTTGTTTCTAAAAAACATTTACATTAAAACTGAATCTGTACTGTTAATTAACAGGCAAAAAAATAAAACCTGTATAAAACAGATCCTGTAATATTTTAAGAATAGTTTTATTTAAAAAGGTTACTGATTGGCATTCCAAAACGAGTTTTTAAGAAAGGTTTTTAAATATATATTGTTTGTTATGTATAGTATTATTAGAACAAAAACAAAATAAAAACTAAAAAAAATATATTTTGTATACTATAATAGGTATAAAAGTTATTAAAAAAAACAAAACCTATTTCTTCTTCAATAAATCGGTTGCTGCTTCCAGTTCTTGTTTTAACTTATATATTTCCTCTACATAATTAGTAACTAAATCAGTAATACCATTTACTGCCTCTTGTAACTCAGAAATATGTATTGTCAACTTTTGTGGTTTTATTATATCTATAGAAGTAACACCATAAAAATATATTAACTTAAACAAAGAATCTAAACTAGGACAAGAAACCTCTCCTGACAAAAAAGTAGAAAACAAACCGTCTTGAACTATTATTTCTGCAATATTTGTATTATAGATAACATAATTTGGATTCTTTCTCAAACTTTTATCTACATCTTCCATAAAAGTTCTTAAGGTTGTTTTGTCGTTTGCTTTTGATTCTATAATAATATGTGCTCTTATAGGATTATCATCTTTACTTAAAATCTCTTTTCTTTGTTCAAGTTTCTCTAAAACCTCTGGATGTATGGAATATTTTAAAGGAAACCCATCTTTTGATATTAACTTTAAACTTAACATAGTGTTTAAAGCTTCAACTAATAACTCATAACTTGCTCCTGGAATCATCTTTTGAAGTTCAGGTTCTGTTTTTGGGCCATCTTTAAGACATCTTGCTATTTCATCTCTTAAAGCTTTAAGTTCTCTTTGTTTTTTTAAAAGATCTTCTTTATTTATTTCTTCTTTTATTTCTTCAGACATATTTTATCTTCCATTTTTATTTAATATTTATTTTAAAAAAAATATAGTTATTTAGTTATTTACCCTTTCTTCTTTTTAATAACTCTTGGTATAGAATAATCTTCATACTTAGAAACGGCCTCTTGTTTCTCTTGTTCCTGTTTTTGATATTTTAATAACTCATCAGAACCTATCTTTGCCATTTTTTTAAACATACTTAACTTTATTGCAGAACATATTGCATAACATATAATTATCAAAACAAAAACAACTAAAGAACAAACTATAAACTCCCCTAAAGTCATTTCAACATACATATTTTTTCATACATTTTATTTTTACATACATAATTGGTTAATATTAAATTCTTTATAAAAAAAACAATTTTACAAAAAAAAAAATAATAACACATATATTAAACACCAAAAACAATAAAATATTAAGTATTATTCAATTTTGATCATTTCCTTTTTCCATCTTTATATTTTACATCAAATAACAATAACTAACTAACAACAACAAATCAACATCAGGTCATTAAATAAAAATGTTAAGGAAGATATTATAGGAATGTATTATAGGGTTGTATATTTGAATATATTATATAATATTATATATAAGATAAAAAAAATAAACAAAAACTATTTTGAAGAACCTTTCTTTTTAATCAAAGAAAGAATCCTTAAATTTTTTTTAAAAACACTATTTCCAGAACTATAATCAGGAGTAGTATAAAACTTTATATTTCTTAAAAAATCTAAAGCATAAGAAGAATACCACTCATTCTTATCTACACCTTGCTCTTTCCTTAAACATTCTGTTTTTTCAAAAAAATCTTCTCTTCTTAAATTATCTATATCTGCATCTCTTATTATCTTTTCTAACTTAGTTTTTGGTTCCATTTTTAAATTTGTAACTAAAATAAGATCACAAACAATATCTATATCTTGCTTTAAATAACCAAAACCTGGAAGAAAACTTCTAGCAAACTCTACACTTTTTTCTTCATTATCAGTTCTACCTTTTACATAAACTATATCATGTAAAAGAGCTGCTGTTTGTAAAAGAAAAACATCATGATTAGACAATTTTTCTTTTTCTCCAAGTTTTGTAACTACATCAAATACATCTAATAAATGAGCATAATTGTGATATTCATAAGTTGGAGCTAATGGTTCAATTGCTTTTTTTAATTTGCCAATTGTTTTAGCATAATCGCTCATTATAAATAAAACATTAAACCAAAACAAATAAATATGTTTTGAAATAAATGTAACAGTTTATAATTAGTTATTTATTATAAACATTTTTAAAGAGCTTGGATCTAAGTTCCTTATCTTTAAAGGATTGTACAAAATCCCACTATCGATTAGGTTTTGTATAAAACCATCACCGACTACGTTTCTTAAGATATTCAATGCACCATTAATATCTGCATTTATTAGTTTTCCTATTG
>DAOPNM010000042.1:0-2733 GCA_035357435.1 archaeon
ATTATAAAGATACAGGGTGGTAATATTTTTTCCTCTGAGCAAATAAAAGAAGCCCAATATAAAGCACAGGTTCTTTCTGAAGAAAATGGTAAAATTGATAAGTTACATGTTGGCTATTTTACAACAATTGCACAAATCGCTGGCGCTCCATTAGATAAACAAGCAGGTGTTCTTTTGTTTAAAGAAGTTGGTGATAATGTAAAAAAAGGTACATTGCTTTATGAGGTTCATTCTAATTCTCAAGATAAACTAAATCAAGCATTAGAATTTATTAAAGAAAATAATCCTGTAACTTTTGAAAAAATTGTTTTAGAAGAATATAGCTGATTTTGTTGTTTGTTTTAGATATTCTTTATATTTTTTTAATCTATTTTTATTTGTAGTTCTGATATATGTTGTTGTGATGTTTTTTATTACATTTATTATGTATTGTATATTTATTAAGTTATAATTTATAGTTAATAAATATAGTTATATAAAAAACAAACATAAAATAAAAAAAAAGAAAAAAATTAAAAACCAATATTGTACTAAAATTAGATTTTAATCTTGTGCTATGTTGTATATCTCTTTTAATGCAACAATTATTTCTGCTGGAATTATAAATATCATCATTGCACTAAGAATTCCTTGTAAATATGGACCTATTATTGATATGCCACTTAACACTGAACCACCTAATGCTGTGATTATTATAAGGCAAAGTCCTGTGAATAAAAATCTTTTAGCTTCTGTGCCTGTTATATTTAAAAATCCAACTATTAGCCCTAATAAGATCATTATTGTTGTCCAAAGTGGGGTTAATGCTCCTTGCATAATTGCACCCATAATTATAGCTATAATTATGCCTATAATAAATCCCCAGCTTCCTATTCTTTGTTTTTTCATTGAAATACCTCCTTTTATGTTTTTTTAATAAAAGTTAATATATATGTGAAAGAAAATGTTTAAATATGTTTTCTTATTTTGTTTTTGTTTGTTTTTTTAAAATTATTACTTTTTTGTTTTAGTGTTTATTAAAAAAGGAAATAAAGCCAAGGCAGGGAGTTGAACCCTGTTCTTCCGCTCTGCAGGCGGAGGCATAGCCGTTCTGCCACCTTGGCATCTGTTTATATTTTTTTTCTCCTTTAAATATTTATATAAGAATATTTTAAAAATGAACCTTTTTATGAAAATAATTATTATTAGTGATTGGCATTTGGGTGTTGATTGGGGTACTGAACTAGAAATGGATTCTTTTGCTCATCTCTTACAAGCATTTTCACAAATTAAAGAAGAGAATCCAGATTTGATTTTAGTGTCTGGAGATATTTTTAATGAAACTGTTCCTTCTCAAGAAATTTTTTTTGAAGTAATTAATTTTTTTTCAAGTTTGGATTTAGATAATAAGATAGGTATTACTAATAATGGGAAGAAATTGAAATATCCAATAGTTTGTATAGAGGGGAATCATGAATATAGAGGAAAAGATTTTAAAAGTGCAGTTCAATTACTGGAAGCTATGGGCTTTCTTAAACGTTTAAATTTGGAATCAATTAGTGTTTTTAATGAAGATGAGAAAATAAATATTTTTGGCATTGGATCTTTCCCAGATAAATATTTTTTAGACATTTTGAATAAATGGTCACCTATCCCAGAAAGAGGTGCATATAATATTTTGTTGATGCATCAGTCTTTTAGAGAGTTTCTTCCATTTGAAAGCAATGATGAAATTCCTTCTTTAAGTAATCTTCCAAAAGGTTTTAATGTGATTGTTAATGGTCATCTTCATTGGTCGTATAAAACTATGTTGAATGACAATGAATATTTTATTATGCCAGGGTCTACAACCACTACTCAAAACAAAAAAATAGAAGCAGATAATCCAAAAGGTTTTTTTGTTTTAAATACCAAAACTAACGAATTTTTGTTTAAAGAGATTAATGGTACAAGACCAATTTTTTATTTAGATTTGCATTTTGAAAATTCTTCTATTAATCAGGTTTTGGGTAAAATAAAAAGTGAATTAGATATTATTAAACAAAAAAAGTTATTTAAAAAACCATTAATAAGGATAAGGTTAAAAGGGGATTTGGAAAAAGGTTATTTTTTAAAAGATTTAAACCTTAAAGATATAGAAAAAGATTATCCTGATTTCTATATTTCTTTTTCTGTAAAGTTAAATGAAAAAGGTTTAAAAGAAAGCATTAATACTATTCAGGAACTTCAAAAACAAAAAAGAAGTTTAGAAGATATTTCTAGAGATGTTTTTTTTGAACAAATTTCTCAAACAAATGTTTCTAAAGATTTTGATTATAAAAGATTGTTTGAAATTCTTTATAATGATGATTTAGAAAAAGCAAAAGATTTTATTTTTTTATAAGTATGGATATTTATGGCATATAAACATAAGTTTAATGGGTTTACACAAGAAAGATTTAAAAAAAACAGAATATCCATAGTTGATAGTTCAAAAAAGCGATTGTCTGAATCTAAAATTGTTGTAGAGAAAGAGACGCCTTTTGCTGTTTTTCATAAATCAAAAAAAGTTCCTTATGATTTTTTTAAAGGAAAAATTAGTAATTCTGAGTATGTTTTAAAATATTATTTTTCTCCAAAATCTGGTGAATTAAATATTGCACGTTTATATAAAAAGAAAGGCGGAAGTGTACGTGCTTTAAAATTAGTGTTTAATAAATTATTTGATGTTGCAAAAAAAAATAATGTAAAATATATCTATACAAACACTTGGAT
>DAOPNM010000043.1:0-2563 GCA_035357435.1 archaeon
GGTTCATCTTCAATAAGATATTTCCTTGCACCAAGAGTAGATGCTGATTAAGTTTTTTTATTTTTTTTAAAACTTTAATAGTTTTTTATCTACATTTAATAAGATAATTCTTTGTTTTTTGTTTCCTGGTGTTTCTTTTATAGTTATTAGTTTTATGTTTTGCAGGTTTGTTATTTGTCTTCTTATTGTTCTTGTATCATATTTTGTGTCTTTTAGTTTTTGATATATTTCTGAAACTGTAGTTCCATTTTGGTCTATTGTTTTTAATATTTGTTTTTCTAGGTCTGTTAAATAGTTTATTTTTTCAGATATTTTTACAGAGTCTATTAGTTTTGAAGAAGAAAGTAGTGTTTCTTTAGTTATTTTTAATAAACCTTGTTTTTCTGTTTCTTTTGCTGCTTTATAAAGAAGGTCTATCCCTATTCTTGCATCTCCACCATTTGATGCTGCATATCCTGTAATGTATCCTATTAGGTCTTGAGAGATAGCATCTGGTATTAACCCATATTCTATTCTTTCTTTTAGTATTTCTTTTAGTTCTTGTGGTGTATATTTTGGAAAGTCAATTTCTCTAAGAAAAAGAGAACTTTGTGTTCTTTGATCTAAATTTATTATACATTCTTTTGTGTTTGTTATTAATATTAATGTAAAGTATTTGCCTTTGTTTTCCATTCTTGTTAGATCATATAGTATTTCAGATGCATCGTTTTTGTTTAGTTTATCTATTTCATCAAGAACTATTATAGGCCAGAAATCAGATTTTCCTAAATCTTCTTTTATTCTTATATATATTTCATCAATAGCAATTCCTCTTCTTGGAAATATTTCTCCAAATAGTGTTGCTATTTGTGTTATTATTCCTGATTTTGTATTATATTGAATAGTGTTTATGTAAATATGTTTTACATTGTGTGTATATTCACACAATTCATTTAAAACATAGTTTGTAATTAATGTTTTTCCTGTTCCTGTTGGCCCATATATTAAGATATTGTTTGTTTTTTTGTTTGATGCTAATGGTTTTAGTAGATAGGTTAGTTCTTTAATTTGTGATTCTCTTGCAGGAATGTTTTCAGGAATATATTGTGGATAAAACACTTCTTCTTTTTTAAATATACTTCTTTCTGCATTTTTTATAGTTTCGAATATATTTTTTACCATATCTCTCTTTTTTTAAGTAATAGATTAATATATGGTTTCTTTTAAATATGTTTTCTTAATAATAATTTTTTAAGTAGTTTTTTGTATTTATTTATTTTAAGTGTTTTGAAAGAAGTAGGTATATTATAGATTTGTTGTGAAAATGTTTTTTGTTATGAGGAATCTATAATGTCTTTAATTTTTTATTTTAGTATATATACTTTTAATGGAGGAAATCCATTAAATGCAATAGTACTATATGTGCTAGTATATGCACCTGTTGTTAAAAAATAAAGTTTGTCTCCATCTTTTAAGTTTGAAGGAAGTAGGTATTTAAAGTTTTGATAAAGTGTATCAAAAGAATCACATGTTGGTCCGGCTAAGACGTATTCTTTTTTTCCTGCACTGTTTTCTTTTTCAGTAAATATAGGATATTTTATAGATTCATCTAGTGTTTCCATTAGTCCATTATATACTCCACAATCTAAATATATCCATTCATATTGGTTTAATACAGATTTTTTAGAAATTAATATTATTTTTGTAACAATTGTTCCTGCATCTCCAACCATATATCTTCCAGGTTCAACCATTATTTCTGGAAATTCTTCACCAAAATCTTCTTTTAATCTTCTAGTTATTTCTGTAGTATATACAGGTAATTTGTTTGTTGGTATTAGGTATTGTGTAGGAAATCCTCCTCCTAAGTTTAATAGTTTTAATTGTATTCCTTCTGATTTTGCAGCATCAAATAAATATTTACATTGTGAAATTGCACTATCCCATTGTCCAACATCTCTTTGTTGTGATCCAACATGAAAGGATATTCCATAAGGGGTTAGTCCTAAATTTTTAGCTTTAATTATTAAATGGTATATCATATCTGGATGTGCACCAAATTTTTTAGATAATGGCCAATCTGCTTCTCCACCTTCAACTAATATTCTAAAAAATACTTTTGATCCTGGTGCATTTTCTGCTAATTTTTTTACATCTGATGATGAGTCTGTTGCAAATAATCTAACTCCTTTTTCATATGCATATTTTATGTCTTCTTCTTTTTTGATTGTGTTTCCATATGATATTCTGTCAGGTGACACCCCTATTTTTAATACTTCATCTAGTTCATATATGCTTGCTATATCAAAATAAGGGCCCATATCTGCTAATAATTTTAATATTTCTGGATGTGGGTTTGCCTTTACTGCATAATATATTTTTGCATAAGGTAGAAGTTGAGCTAATTGTTTATAGTTTTCTTCTATTTTTTTTAAATCAATTACAAGAAAAGGTGTTTCTTTGTCTTTTGAAAATTCTTGTATTTTTTGGAATTCTTCATTTGTCATGTATTCCAAAATAGATTTGTTTGAAAAATCAATTACCATAATTAGTACGCCATTTTATTTTTTTAAAATTAGTTTTT
>DAOPNM010000044.1:0-2551 GCA_035357435.1 archaeon
TAAAAAAAGAAAAAAAATAGAAAGGATTTACCAATCTTCATCGTCTTCGTCTTCTTCTTCGTCTTCGTCTTCTTCTTCGTCTTCTTCAAAATCGTCGTCTTCCCAATCTTCGTCTTCATCATCACTTGCTTTATAATTTAATTTGTATAAATTTTCCATTATACCACCTTTGTTTTTAAAAATATTTTTTAAATAACACCAATGGTGCCATTGTAAATTAATTAATAGAGCATATCTCTTTTTAAAGGATATTGTTTTTGCAATTTTAATAAGAATAAAAGCAAAAATTACTATAAAAAAACACAAACAAAAATGGTTTTTTTGTGACTTATTATAAGTTAGAAAAGGAAGACAAGTGGAGTACAAGTGTCCAAGAAATAATGTGTTTTTTAAATGCCTTCAAATGAAACCTTTTCTTCATAAAGCTTTAAAAGAATCTCTGGCAATTGTTTTATAGATATTCTTTTTTGTGCAAAGGTTTCTCTGTCCCTTATTGTTACAGTGTCATCTTCCATTGTTTGATAATCAATAGTTATACAAAAATTAGTGCCAATTTCATCTAAACGGGCATACCTTCTTCCAATAGAGGCTTTCTCATCAAAAAAGATATCAAATACACCAAAGGTATTTTCTTGTATACTTTTAAAAACATCTTGTGCCTTTTCAAGTAAGCCATCTTTTTTAACTAAAGGTAAAACCCCAACAAAATAAGGAGAAATCTTTGGTTTTAAATGTAAAATATTTCTTTCTTCTTTATCAACAATTTTTGTTTCAAAAGAATTATATAAAAGCAAATAAAATAATCTATCTAAACCTATAGAAGACACTTCAAGAACATGTGGTAAAATTTTTTTACCATCTATAGATACGGAAAGATCTTTTTTAGAACCTTTAGAATGCCCTAAAAGATCATGATCTCCTCTATAATTAGTGCAAAACAATTCAATCCATTGATCATTTAATTTAATTTCTAAATCAAAACCTTGTAAAGAATAAAAAGCTCTATCATCATCAGGGACTTCTCTAAATCTAAAATTTTCATGATTAAATCCAATGTTTTCTAGAAACTCTTGATTTAAATAAAGATAGTATGTAATTAAGTTTCCAAGAGTAATTTTTTGATCAATAATTTCTTTAATAGTATAGTCTTTTTCTGCATTATCTTTTAATAGTTTAAATCTAATTTTCTTATTTAAAAAAGGTTGTAAATCAACATCATTAAGTTTATCTTTATCAAAAAATAATTCTGACTCCAATTGTTCAAACTCTCTTCCTCTTAACAACCCATTTCTAGGTGCAATTTCATTTCTATAAACTTTTCCGTGTTGAGAAATACCTATTGGTAGATTTTCTCTTGAAGTTTTATAAACTCTAAGAAAATCTAAAAAAATAGATTGACAGGTTTCTCCTCTTAAATAACCTTTATTTTCATTTCCAACACCAACATTTATTGATGACATTAAATTAAATTTAGAGA
The DNA here is from genome assembly GCA_035357435.1 of archaeon. Classification (GTDB taxonomy): domain Archaea; phylum Iainarchaeota; class Iainarchaeia; order Iainarchaeales; family CSSED10-239; genus DAOPNM01. Next base: position 1,478 of record DAOPNM010000044.1, read on the forward strand.
AGTTACCTAAGTTTCCTTTACAGTTATCACAAACAATATTGTTTTCTTTAATTAATTTAATATAATCTTCTAACTCTAAATTTTCAGGAACTTCTTTATTTAATTTAGAAGTAAGTAATTTATCTAATCTATAAACTGTTTTACATTTTGTACAAAAACCTATTGCTTCATTAAAATTTTCTAAATGACCAGATGCTTTAAAAACTGCTTCTGGAAGAATAATTGAACCAGATATTTCAAAAAAATTGTTTTTTTTTACAAATTGGTTTCTCCAGAAATCAATTATATTTATTTTAATTTTATTTCCAATAGGGCCATATTCATAAAAACCTGCAAAATTAGTTGGATAAATTTCTGCTGATGGAAAAAAAAAGGATCTAGAAGAAACCATTTCATTAAATTTATTTAATTTATTATTTTCAGATTCCATTGTTTTCACTTTATTTTTTTAATAACAAATATAATATAAATATGTAACATTTTATAAATGATTTCTAAAATTTTACAAACCTTATATTATGTGAATTAGAATAATTTTTTAAAAAATATATTTAACTTATATTTTAATCAACAATGCGGGCATTTACTCTCTTCCAAAAAGTATATATCAATCAAAAACAGAATATATACCAATGAAACTAACATATGTATTTAGATTAAAAAATAATAAACAAATAGATAAATTAACAAAAATCTCCAAAGATCTTTATAACCAAGCAAATTATGTTGTTAGACAAGAGTTTATTAACAATGGAAAATATATAAACTACTTTGAGATAAATGAAATCATGAAAAATACAACTAATAAAGAAGGAAATATCAACTATAAATTATTACCTGCACAAACAAGTCAACAAATATTAAAACAACTAGATAAAAATTGGGTATCATTTTTTAGATCTATAAAAGACTGGCAAAAGAATAAATCTAAATATAAAGGACGACCATCATTACCTAAATATATAAAAAAAGATAAACATCTACTGATATTTTCTAAGCAAAATATTATGCTTAAAAACAATAGACTAAAAAATAGAAAGTTTGGGATAAACATTAAACTACCACAAAAAGATT
>DAOPNM010000045.1:0-2387 GCA_035357435.1 archaeon
ATGTATGTATGGGATTAACTTATGTGTTGGTTGGTCTTATTCAACCTCCTTATCATCTAATCTATTTAATAAATCTTGGTATCTTTCTACAAATACCAGATACTTCTCGGCAGGCAGTTGGTACCTCTCTGTATGAATATAATTAATAACCGCCTTTTTAATCATTGCTTTGTCTTGCTCTGTTAACTTCATATTATCACTCCTTTATTTTTTAATTCCATAGCCAGAAGCACCTGGGACAACAACCTCAATTCATAAGAATTAAACTTGAATGTGTCAGCTGGGTCTATGGATTGAAAATAAAAAATCATTCTTTTTTTCTCTATGTTTGAATACATAAAAATAAACCCTGTTTTCTCCTCAATCAGGTTTATGATTTGTTTTTCTAAATCTTTTTTATAGAATTTAGAAGTTTTTCTTCGTTTTTGTTCCTTTAAAGTTAGTTTTTTATACTCGGCTTCTGCATCTTTAATTATATCATTTAAACCCTTTAAACTTGTTTTTGAATTACTTGGCATAATTGCATCATTGTTCTGTATTTCATTCTTGCACTTATACAGGATCGCCAGGAGCTCAGAGAAGTGTGCCCTGTGCTTACTTATTTCAGTTTCTTCCATTTTTCATCACCGCCTTTAAATTATGTAAATCAATTTGCAATATATTATCCCTTATAGTAACATATGCGGATGATATTTTGCTTTTTTGTATTTCTGTATAATTAGGATCTGTAATATACTTAGAGAGTATTTTTTCAAGTTTTTCTATGTCTTTTTGCTTATTCATTTTGCATCACCTTTTTAACTTCTTCAAGTTTTTCTTCAAAATCTATAATTTGCATTTTTATGTTATCTAATTTCTCATAAATTAGATCTTTTAAAACTTTTTCTTTATTTGTTGCATCTATTTCTGTTAATTGTTTTTGTTTTTCTTTTAACTCGGTTATTTCTTGTTCTATGCCATCTTTATAATCTTTAATTAAAAATTCAACTTCTGCATCCCACCATCTAAAAAACCAATCTCTAAAATGCATAAGAAAAGCGTCTGCTTTTTTAGTCCATTCATACAATTTTTTTAATTCATTTAGATTTGAATAATATAAATTGCATAACTCAGAGTTACATATACAAATAGTAAACCAGCCATTAGATTGACCAGAGAACCCTGAATATTTTAAATCTATGGAATTAATAATTTCAGTATGATCTTTAAAATCAGTTAAATCTTTTAAATTCTTTAAATCTTCATTGAAGCACATAAACGCAAAATCCATAATAGGCTTATCCAGCAAATACAAAAAAGCATCTCTGTTTTTGCATTTTAAATTGTAGTATTTGCAGTTAAATTTATATTCAATTACTGTTGGGACATCTCCGTGCATTATTTCTCCATTATAACTTTCAATAAATTCTTTTATTTTATTTATATATTCTTCTTTTTTCATTTAAATCATCTCCATTTTATTTTTTTTTAAAAAACGCCTTTAAATAAGGCAAAAAATATAAATTAACAAAATAAACATTGTTATGTATACAATAAATTTAAGCGTTTCATTCATTTAAACCACCTTTTTTTTATTTTTTATTTTGAATTTTTCATGCTAATGTATATTCTGTTGAAAAGTGCAATTTCTTTAATTGTTAACACCTGTCCAGAATCGAAGCAATAAATTCTATTATATCCAGGTTTTGCTGAATATAACAACTTGCACCCTGTGAATGCCATGAATTCTATAAGGTTTTTTTCAACAGATTCTTTTGTTCTTTTCATATTTAAACCACCTTTTAAATTTTTCTTGCCTTATCAATTAAGGCATATTTATCCTTAATTGATAAATTTATGTGCTCAATCCACGCAGGAATAGCACCTTTTTGAAGCTTTTCTATGTCTACAATAGTAGATATAGACAAAATTTCATTTATATTTATTTTTTTCATATATTCACCTTCTTTTTAAGTTATGTATATTTATATTAGATTATGCCGACAAATGACATCGTATATAAATGTCACTATGGCACTATGTCACTTTATATATTTTCGTTTTAATTTTTCAAATTCAGTTTCTGAAACATAATTAAAGAGAGTTTTTAATGTTTCATCAGGTTCGTCCAAAACATTAGATACTATTCTATTATATTCGTGTACAAATTTCTCTGCAACTTCTTTTTTGTCAGTTGCAAAAAATACTAAAAATTTAGATGGCCGGATAAAAATAGTATCTATTACTGATATTGCATTATTTTTTTCTGCAACATTTGTATTGTAGTAAGGTGCATAATCACCTATTACATCTAAATAATCATACTTAGCGAAATCAGAGATAACTGCATCTTTTATTATTTTTTTTGAAACAGGATGCCCTGCTTTCCATTCCATTTCTTTTTTTTT
>DAOPNM010000046.1:0-2304 GCA_035357435.1 archaeon
ATTTTCTAAACCAACCATATTAAGATAATCAATAGCTGCACTTAATCCAAAAATCCCTGAAATATTTGGGGTTCCTGCTTCAAATTTATAAGGTATATTATTCCATTCACTTTTTTCTAAAGAAACAGATTTTATCATATCCCCTCCAAACCTAACAGGTGAAAATCTTTCTAAAAACTTTTTTTTAGAAATTAAACAACCAACACCTGTTGGTCCAAGCATTTTATGACAAGTAAATGCTAAAAAATCACAACCTGTTTTTTTAAAATCAAAAGAAAAATGTGGAATGCTTTGAGAACCATCTATTAAAACTAATGCACCTTTTTCATGAGAAAGCTCAATAATCTCATTAATTGGAGAAATAGTTGCAATAGTGTTAGAAGCATGTGCAATTGCAACTAATTTAGTTTTATTTGTTAATTTCTTTTGAAAATCTAAAATATCAAAATTATAGTTTTTATCTATATCTACAACTTTTAAATTTAAACCTAATTTATTAGAAAGAAACTGCCAAGGAACCAAATTTGAATGATGCTCATAAACACTTATTATTATTTCATCACCTTTCTTAAAAAAATTAGAATTATATAACATATACATTAAAAGATTAATTGCATCTGTTGCATTTTGTGTAAAAACAACTTCATCAGGATTACAATTTATAAAATTAGAAACTTTTTTTCTAGTATCATCATAAATAATAGATGCTTGCATAGATAAATGATGTAATCCTCTATGTATGTTTACTGGAAACTCATTATAATAAGAATCTATCTTTTGAATAACTTGAATTGGTTTCAAAGAACTTGCTGCATTATCAAAATATATAAATTTATTTTCTTTAGTCAATATAGGAAAATCTTTCCTAAACTTTTTTAAATCCATTTTATCTTTGTTTTAATTGCTTTCTCAATAATAAAATATAAAGAACAATTGTTTTTTAAATCTTACAATATAATATCTTTTAGAAATGGAGAAGATAAAAATGGACAAACAACAAATTGATCCTTGGGGTTCCCTAAAATTAGAAAACTATGAACATATATTTAAAGAATTTGGATTAAATAAATTTGAAGACTATTCCCTAACAGACAACTATTTATTCCAAAGAAAAATAATTATTGCAGAAAGAGATTTCCAAAAAATAAAAACAGCTATAAAAAACAAAACAAAGTTTGCACAAATAACAGGTATAGCTTCTTCTGGAGATTTACATTTAGGACATAAACTAGATATTGATTATTATAAGTTATTTAAAAAACTTGGTGCAAAAAGTAAATTTGCTGTTTGTGATATTGATGGATATGTAAGTAGACAAGATACCAAAATAGAAAATATACAAAAAGCAAAAGAGTTTGCTGTAAAAAACACAGCAGACATAATTGCATTAGGTGTACCACCTGAAGAAATATATGTTCAATCACAACAAAAACCACATTATTATCAATTATGTTTTGAAGCTTCCAAAAAAATTACAGAAAACATGTTTAATGCAATTTATGGGCATAATGATTTTGGGAAAATATCTGCTGTTCTTTTACAAATAAGTGATATTTTACATATACAACTTCCAGAAGAATTTGGAAAATGCCCAACAATTACAGGAATTGGACTTGAACAAGATCCACATGCAAGAATAACAAGAGATCTTGCAAAAAGATTAAATTATGATTTTGAGGTACCATCATTTTTTTATTTTACACACCAATCTGGATTAAAAGAAAATAGTAAAATGAGTTCTAGTGACCCAGACACAGCCATCTTTTTAGGTGACACAGAAAAAGAAATTAACAAAAAAATAAATAAAGCATTTAGTGGAGGAAGATTAACAATAGAAGAACAAAAACAAAAAGGAGGACAACCAGAAATTTGTAAAGTCTATGAAATATTTAAATTTCATAACCCTGATTCTAAATTTGTACAAGAAACTTATAGCCAGTGTAAATCTGGAAAACTAATGTGTGGAGAATGTAAAAATAATTGTATCTCTTTTTTAACAGAGATGTTAAAACAACATCAAGAAAAAGCAAAAGAGGCATTACCTATTGCTAAAAAAATTGTTTATGGGAAATAACTCCTTTTTTTAAATTGGTTTTATCTTAAATATATATTATTACAAAAAAAACATACGAAAAGCTCCATGGTGTAGCGGTCAAGCATGCAAGACTCTGGATCTTGCGACAGGAGTTCGAATCTCCTTGGAGCTATTTTTTTAAAAAATGTTAAAATTTAAATAATAAACAATTTATTATTACCAAAGAAACTAGTTGTATAACTTTTTTTTGAAATTAATTTTATTTTAAA
>DAOPNM010000047.1:0-2247 GCA_035357435.1 archaeon
TTTTGTCTTGTTGCTCTTGATGTTTCTTGTCATAAACATCCTTAGTAATACTCTTATCAATTAGAAGGTCTAATAAATTGTTTGACTTGTTCTGAATTTCGGAATATTCTCTATTTAATTTCTGAACAAATTTCTTATTAAAGATATTTTTAGTTTCAGATAAATTTTTTATTCCATTTTTTATATCCTCTATTTGCTCATCTGAAAATTTTAAACCATCAAAAATAGTGTAAATCTGTTCTAATATTATATGTTCGTTTATGTAGTCTCTTTTACAATTCTTTTTCCAATTGGTACAGGCATAATAAATAAATTTACCTTTCTTTATTTCTGGAGATAACATACAACCACAATGAGCGCATTTTATTAAACCTCTAAATATAAAGGGCTTAGCTTTTTGTATGTAAGGTATTTTGTGGTAGCTATTCATTACGTCTTGGCATTTTTCAAATAATTTATGCGAAATTATTGGTTCGTATATGTGATTATACAAAGAACCTTTTATTTTATATTGCCCATAATAGAAGGGGTTGTTTAGTATTTTATGAATATATTGTTGAGATATTATTTTATCTGAATTTTCTTGTTTAAAATTCATTTTTTTAGCTTCTTTATATAAACCATCTAAAGAATAATTGCCAGTTGAATATAGCTCAAATAGCTTCTTGATAAAAATAGACTTATTCTCGTCTATTCTGACGGTCTTATTCCCATTTATATCTTTTACATTCAAATATCCTATTGGGGCTCTTCCTATTATTTTACCTTCTTCAAGATTTTGTTTTATAGAACGTTTAACATTATCCGATAGTTGCAACACATAGCTTTTTGCAAACATAACCCCCATATCCCATCTTAGTATGTCAGAGCTATTAGAATCTTTATTGATAATAAGACCTTCTCTTACAAAATGTAGTTCTAGTTTTCCTTGTCTTCTATATTCATCTAAAACTACAGATTCTTTGAAGCTTCTCTGCAATCTATCTATTGTGTCTATAATTAGAGCAATAGTATTTTTTGTTTTACTTATATTTTGTAATATTAATTGAAATTTCTTACGTTCATCTTTTGTTGATGATTCAACTATTTGTATTATTTCTATATTGTTTTTTATAAACCCAATCTTACTAGCATATTCTGTTAAGTTTTTTGTTTGAGCGGGAATAGATTGATTATCTTCTTGTTCTTTTGAAGATACTCTAGCTAATATTATTGCTTTCATACTATTGTATTTTTCCATATAATTTATATTAATTAAAAAAACCAAAAAGGGATAGCTATGTTTGGATATTACTAATTCTTGATAGAATTTTGTAAAAACATAAGCTACCCCTTTTTGGGTTCTATCAAGAACTTATTTGTAATATCCACTAGTAATTATACTATAAAATTGTTAATTTATAAAGGATCAGGGTGGTTCCTTCGGCTTTATTTCATCATATATATGCAAGGGTTTAAATTCTTCAATTTGTTTGTTTATTTCATTAATATAATCAGGTTTTTTTACAAAATCTAATTTATTCAATTCTTGTAAATCCTTTTTTATTTTTGACCAATTGATATTTTTAATTAATGATTCCGTAATACTTCTTAATCCAGTAACGCCATCCTCATCCTTGCATAAATCTAATAATGCATATAGATAAAGAGCTTGTTTAAATTTCTTTTTGTCTTGTTTTAATATAATAGTTGATAAAATTTTTTGTTTATTAGTAGTTAAATCAAATATAAATAAATTTCCAGCTATTATATTATTTAAATAACTTTTTAATATACTTTTACAAACTTCTTTTTTAAAAATATCTTTGAATTTTGGATTTTCTTGATAACCTAAATTTTTTAATACTTGATTCATTTTTTTCTTGCCAGAAAGCCTTAATTCAAATCTTAAAATTTCTATATTTTTATCTTCTTTTTTATTCAAAATATTGAAAATATCTATTTGGGTTTTGGTTTGTTCCTTGTCTATTGCTCTTTTTTGAGATTTATTTAAATCAGCAACTTTATCATACATAACAAATGAGGATGATATGGAATAATGTTGTATTGATTGACCATTATTTCTAAATTGAGCCTCTGTGATATCAAAATTTTTATTTAAATCAATTTTTTTAAATTCTTTTATTATATAGGAAGATGTCATCCCATTTTTTAATAAAATGTTTTTTGATGGATGAAAGCTTAGGACGTTGGCATTTTCTAAGAAGTTTGTGAAAACTCCTATTCCCATTTCTTTTAAATCCCTTT
>DAOPNM010000048.1:0-2109 GCA_035357435.1 archaeon
AAAATAAAATATTAACAAATTAAAAAAACTGTCCTAATAAAAGGGGACACTTAAATTATTAAATTATGTAAAGTCTATAAAAAATAGATTATAATTATTTTTTTAATTCTGTTAATATTTAATTTGTTTTAAAAAATATTATATTTGTGCGTTAAATTAAATATAAACATTGTAGTTTATTAAATTTATTATTTATGAAAGCCTTGTATTTCAAGTTAAAAACAACTGAAGTTGCATTTCTTCAGGAAGCGGAGCTGTATAAATGGTAAAAATGATTTATTAATTTTAAGTGAAAGATAAAGAAAAACATAGAGCAGATAAAAAATGGTTTATAATATGCACAAAACCTAGAAAAGAAACACTTGTTTTTAATGAGCTTTTAAATCAAGGTGTTGAAGCGAAGTTTTTTCGGCAAGAATCTTTGATTTGCAGAAAAAACTTTTATAAAAAAGTTTTAAAACCATTAATTAGCAACTATGTTTTTGTTCATATATTCGAAAAAGATATTTACAAGTATCAATATTTGCCTGGTTCAGTAAAGTTTTTGCAATTTAACAACACATTTGGGTATTTAACTAGTTCAGAAATTAATTTTTTAGAAACGCTGAGTCGGCATAATTACCAAGTTAGTTTATGTGATAAGCTTGTTGATGGAATAAAAATTGAAATTACACAAGGAGTTTTTAAGGGAGTTTTAGGATTTGTCAGAACAAAGTCGTCCTCTAAAGAAATATATATCGATTGTAGTTTGCAAAATATGGCTATACTTATTCGGAAAGAAAACCTTATTTTTAGAATAATAGAAAGTTGAGCAGTTTTATTAAAAAGTTTACTAAATGTATTCAGCCAAAATAATAGAGCATAAAGGAGAAAAACGTATTGCGATTGGTTTTGACAATAAGCAAGAATTGATAAAACGTTTTAAAAAGCTTGAAGGGGCTAGGTGGAGTTCTAGTAAAAAGATTTGGCACTTACCTTATACGGAAAAATATTGCGAGCAATTTAAAATTAAGGAAGTCGAAGAAAACGCAAATACTGATTTTTATAAACTTTTAGATAAGTTTATAGCTTGGCTTAAGAGCAAAAGATATAGTGCAAATACTATAAAGTCATATTCAGAAGCAATAATAATTTTTTTAAAATTTTTTTTAAATAAAGAAATAAAAGACATCGACAATGAAGATATTATTAGGTTTAATAATGATTATATTTTAAAAAAACAGCTTTCAGCCTCATATCAGAATACGTTTGTAAACTCAATTAAGTTATTTTTTAGAATAGTAGATGACAGGAAAATAGATGTTGAATTAATACATCGACCCAAAAGAGCAAAAACTTTACCTAATGTATTGAGCAAAGAGGAAGTAAAGTCTATATTAGAAGCTCATAGCAATATAAAACACAGAGCAATGCTTAGTTTAATTTATGCTTGTGGCTTAAGACGCGGCGAATTATTAAATCTTCAACCCAAATCTATTGATAGTAAACGAGGCGTTTTGATAATAAAGCAAGCAAAAGGAAGAAAGGATAGAATTATTCCTATCTCAAATAAAATTATAGAGTTTTTACGCGAATATTATAAATTGTATAAGCCAAAATATTGGTTATTTGAGGGACAAAAACCAGGAGAGAAATATAGTGAGAAAAGTTTAGAAAATGTTTTAAAGCAAGCTTTAAAGAAAGCGAATATTCAAAAACCAGTGAGTTTACATTGGTTGCGCCATAGTTACGCCACCCATCTTTTAGAAAATGGCACAGACTTGCGTTTTATTCAAGAGTTGTTGGGGCATAATAGCAGTCGAACAACAGAAATTTACACACATGTTAGTACAAAAAGTTTAAAAAACATCAAAAGTCCATTCGATGATTTATAAACAGCATATATTATTTGTTAATATTCATTTTTATTTAGACTAGGAATAAATTACTAAAAAAAATTAAAAACTCTTGCATTATAAAAAATAAATATATATTTTTAAAAAATATATCTCACAAAACCTACGCCAAGCCAACAAATGTATGTTGTATAAGCGAGATTTTGTGAGGGGTATAAACAAGTTATGCAACACTATGAGAAGAAAAGACAATCAACATAAATAATTTAAAAAT
>DAOPNM010000049.1:0-1960 GCA_035357435.1 archaeon
CTGTTCCTATGATTATTTCTTCATTTTATGGTATGAATGTTAATTTACCATTATTACAAAACAATTTTGCTTTTTGGTTGATTCTGCTTATTTGTATAATTTTATCTGTTGTTTTGTGGTTAGCTTTACGTTGGAGAAAGTTATATTAAGTTTTTTTATTTATAAGTGTCCAAGAAATAATGTTTTTTTTAATTAGGTGTTTTATTCTTATTTTATATAAAAATAAAGAAAGAGAACCTCTGTATGTACAGAGGTATTAATTTTATTGTTTTATTTAGTGGATGTTATTGTTCTTGTACATACTGTACAATTTTTTCCTGTACAACCATTGTTTAAACTTCCACATTCACATGGGTAATTTAAACAACAACAGGCTTTAGATATACTTGTAGATCCATCTGTTGTAATTGCTTTTGCTTCACCTGTTGTGTTTGTTGTTTGATTAAAAGCTAACCAGCTGATTAGAAATCCAATGATTAATCCTATTATAAGAAAAATAATTTTGTTTTTTTCCATAATTGTATCCTCCTTTTTTATTTATTAATTGCTTTTATTTTGTTTGAGGTTGAGGTTGAAATTCTGGAACAAGTTCACAACAGTTTGTGCCTCCGCATCCAGGACTACATGCACATGGTTTTTCATTGTTACAACAACCACAACGCCCATAACCAAGTGTTTGTTGAGTACTTCCAGAGATTGCTTTTGCTTCTCCTGTTTGTGTAATTTCCCCAAATACAAGCCAACCAATTAAGAAACCAATAGCTAATCCAATTATTAAAAATAAAATTGTTGATGTTCCTTTTGCCATATTTTCTCCTCCTTTCATTTTTTCATTTTATTGAGTGTATGTTACAATTAATAATTATATTGTGAATAGATTTCTTTTTAAATATTATGATGTGTTTAAGAAGGGTGCAATTTAAAAAAAGTAAATTGTTAAATAAAAATAGTTAATATTTGTTTATTTTTATGATGTTTGTTTCCTGTGCTCTTTTATACATGCTATCAATTAATTCTAATGTTTTGTCTATATATTCATTTATTTTGTCAAAGTTTTTGTTTTTATAAAGATTAGGAATTTGGTTGTTGTCTATGTTTATTGTAATTCCTAAAATGTCACCATATTCTTTTAATTTTCCTCTTGTTTTTCCTGGTTTATATGCTTGTATTTTTTGTCTAATGTCAATGATTTCTTTTAAAGAGAATGGATATATTTTTATATTATTTATATAGCTTCTTCCAACTAAAAATGGAATATCAAAATTGTTTATGTTAAAGCCAATTGTAGGGATTGCGGGTTTATCTTTTTTTATATTTTTCCATTCTTCCCAAAATTTATTTAAGATTTCTTTTTCATTTTGATTTGAAAAGATGATATTTTTTTCTTGATATCTTATCCCAATTCCTATAATCATTGAATCTATTGGATTAATTATTTTTTGTTTTTCTTCAGGTGTTTTTTTTAAAAGTTGGTCTATATCAATAGGTGTTGTTACAATAGTTAATACAATATATTTTTGATTCATAATTAATTCATACTTGTTTCTTTTATTCCAAGATTATTTTTTTCTATATTTAAATTTTTTATTATAAGTATCATGATCTATGATATCTAAAATAAATGCAATTATTTCTATATTAGTTTCATCATTTGTAAGTGTATAAAGCATTCTCCAAAAATTAGGAAGTTCAACCCAAAAAAGATTAGTTATATCATATTTTTCTTTATATTCTTGTGGAATTAACTTTTTTGCTATTGGTTCACCATAATGAAAGTTTGTTTTAATGAGTTCAATCTTTTTATTAATGGTATTTAGAATAGTTTGTTCTATTTTAGAGGTTGAAGCATGTTCATTTAGATATTTGTATATTTCTTCTGCTTCTGGAGATAAAATAACATGTATATTTTTCATAATTCCAATCCTTTAAACTTTGAGTTATTTTTTTGAATAGGGAAATA
>DAOPNM010000050.1:0-1918 GCA_035357435.1 archaeon
TAAAGCACTTTTTCACGAGCTCCTGTTTAACCCGTACAAACTTAGCCATGGCTAATTTTGTACGGGTTGGTAAAATTTCTAGGTTTTTTATTTTAGTATTTTGGTAATTAGTGGTTGAAATATTTGCGACTATTTGACAGCCAATCCCATGGGATTGGCTGTCAAATGGAAGCGACTAAAAATCTTGGGTGTTTAATTTGTTTTGCCAAAACAAAACCTAAAAAGGTGAAAAAAGTGTCAGGAACCTTTTTTGGTCTCCTTCTTTATTCTAAGGTCAAACTTTTTAAATTTTATTTGTCCAATTATCAATACTATATGATTAACTGTATAAATGCTTGCACAAAATGAGGACTATGATACAATATTAATATCAATACGAAAAGGGGCTTCACTTATGTGACGCCCCCTTTTCATTTTATTTCTTTTCTATAAATTGACGAACAGTTTGTCTATCTAGCGATAATTTTAATTTATTATCAATCTTATTATACAAAGAGGACGCTTTGTTTCCTCTTGGAAATAGAATTCTCTTAAACCTCTCTTTTTCTATTAAATAATCAACTAGTTTTTTATAATCTCCATCACCTGAAACTAAAACTATTTTATCAAAATCAGTGTCCTCAATTAAATTTTTCATTATTTCAAAAACAATATCTGTATCTACGTTTCCTTTCTTTCTAGAAACAGCATATTCATTATGATCTTTAAAAATTACTATAAATCCAGATTTTTGAATTTCTTTATACAATTCATTATTTTCTTCTTGTAAATAACCTATAAAATAATAGGCTTCTCTTATGTTATATTTATCTTTTAGGTATAATTTTTAATTTAGATAAATCTATAAACCATCCATCTTGTTTGGTTCCAAGATATAGATTTTGCCCATCTATAAAAGCTAGATTATTTTCTTTTTCATTCATTTTAATATTTTAACATGATTTTAAACAAAACGATGAATATTTAATTATAACTTCTCCATGAATGGTGTCTGTAATTTTTTAGCCCCTCTTTGTTGATTATCACAAAACTCTAAAAATAAAATACTAAAACAAAAACTCAAAAATACTTTTTACAAACCTATGCAAACTTAATTATGGTAAAGTTTATATAGACCAAGCAAAGAAGGTAATGCATATGTACTATGTAGGAAAATTATAAAACGAATCCGCGGTTGCAAATTCGTTTTATGAGTTACAAACTACTGAATCTTTTTTATTTTTATAAATTATCTAAAATTGTTTTTATATATTTATTGTTTAAATTGTGGTCTGTATTTTTGATGATGATTGATTTACTTTTAAATTTTTTAGCTAGCCATTTGGTTTTTTCTATTGTTTCTCTTTTTTCTTTATCTCCACAGATAAAGATTGCTGGGCTTTTGAGCCTAGTGTATTTTATTTTGTGAAATTCATCTATTTCTTTTTTACTAAACAAAAGAGAAACTTCTTTTTTGGGAAATCTATCTAGGTCTTTCTCTAAAACTGGAGGAATAGAACAGATAATAACTTTTTTAAATTTTATTTGAGTGCTTATAATATAGGCATATAAAGCTCCAACAGAAAAACCAACAAGAACATCTTTTGAAGTTGGTTTCTTTAATTGATCCAAAATAATTTTTATATTCTTACTCGGGGTTGTTCCTTTTTTAGAAATATAACCAAGAGGAATAACCGCCCCTCTTTTTTCTAGAGCTCTAATTATTTTTTCCGAATATTTAAATTTTTTAGTTTCTCCCCAACCTGGGATAAAATATATTTTTTTAGTCATTTTTTTGAAAAAAAGGAGGGATTACCTCCCCACAACTTAATGATATCACTTTGTTTGTGAATTAAAAGGTTCCTGACACCTTTTTCTGATTGCAACCCTCGGTACCTAGAAGAAAAAAAGTTTCAAATATTTTACAAAAGAAATAATA
>DAOPNM010000051.1:0-1892 GCA_035357435.1 archaeon
TTTTTGTATGGTTTTTTCAGTAAGTTTTGTTTCTTGTTCTATTTGTTTTTGTTTTTCTTGTTTTTCTTTTTCTGTAAAGCAGATGTATGGAACACCATAGTTTCCGCCACCGCCTGGTCTAAAAACAACTAAGTTTTTTCTGAATGCCATTATGTATTTTGTGATTTCTGGGTTTATTTGTTTTAGTGTTTTTTCATCTATGTTTAACATTGTATCTATTTCAGAATTATTTTGTATAAATGTGTTATATATTTCTGTAATTTGTTTGTCTAAAATGTTTTTTTTGTTTAGAGCAATTTGTATTATTTGTGAAAGAGGTATAAGATATTTATATTCTGGTCTTTCAGTTGTTTGTTTAAGTTCTTTGTTTCCTTGTAATATAGCTATTTCTTTTATTCTGTCTTTTACACCTTTTTTTATGATTCCTTTACATTTGATACATCTATATTTGTATCTAATTGCTTCTTCTATCTCATAAATTTGTCCACAATCTTTACATGCTGTAGTATGGTATTTTCCTTCTTGGGGATTATATCCTACATTAAATAATATTTTGTTTTTTCCTTTTTTTTCTAAAAGTTTTTGTAAGCTATAAAAGTTAGGTTGTTCAAGTTCTGTACACACAAATTCTCTTCCCAATCTATAAGGTACAGGGGAATGTGCGTCTGAGAATGAAAAGAATTGTATTTCTTTTAGGTCAGGAATAGTGTTTGCTAAAAAAGTGTCTGCAGATAGTCCTAGTTCCAAGAACCTTATTTGTTTCCAGTTGTCTCCATATGCTTGTTTTAAAGAGTCATAGTGTGCATATATTCCAAAGTATGGTGTAAATGCATGTGCTGGCCCTATTACTATTTCATTATCTTTAGCAATTTCAAAAATTTGTTGTGAGTTTAAAGATATTCTTGGTCTTCCTCCTCCATATTTTTCCATATCTGTTGAATATTTTAAAATTTGTTTTTTAAAAGTTTCAATTTGTTCAAAGTCTTTAAAGTATAATAGATGATGTATTCTTTCTTTTGTTTCTATTTCTACACCAAGTATAAAATATATTTGAGAATTTTGTTCTTTATATAGAAAGCATTCATTTTTTTGGATTAAGTTTTCTTTTACATGTTTGTTCCAGATAGGGTGTAATATATCTCCTGTAGATAATATATTTAGCCCTTTTTGTTTTGCACCATTTGTTAATGAAGGGATACTTATTCCTGAGGAACATGCAGCAGCATATGGAGAATGTAGGTGTAAGTCAATGTTATATATGGTCATAATCCATTTATTTATTTGTAACAGTTTATAAATAGTTACTAAAAAATTTTAGAAACAGTAGATTTTGTGGATTAGAACAATTTTTTAGAAAACATATTTGACTTATACATTAATCAACAATGCGGATCCTGACATTTACTCTGTTCCAAAAAGTATATATTAATCAAAAACATAATATATACCTATGAAACTAACCTATAGGTATAGATCAAAAAATAATAAACAAATAGATAAACTAACAAAAATCTCCAAAGATCTTTATAACCAAGCAAATTATGTTGTTAGACAAGAGTTCATTAACAATGGAAAATATCTAAACTATTTTGAAATAAATAAAATCATGAAAACTACAACTAATAAGGAAGGAACTATCAACTATAGATTATTACCTGCACAAACAAGCCAACAAATATTAAAACAACTAGATAAAAATTGGGTGTCCTTTTTTAGAGCCATAAAAGACTGGAAAAAGAATAAATCTAAATATAGAGGTAGGCCATCATTACCAAAATATATCAGAAAAGATAAACATCTTTTAATATTTCCAAATCAAAGTATTATACTTAAAAATAATAGACTAAAAAATAGAAAGTTTGGGATAAACATTAAACTACCACAAAAAGATT
>DAOPNM010000052.1:0-1770 GCA_035357435.1 archaeon
AAAGGGGATTGGTGCATTGATAATGGCAATTTATAATCCAGATAATGACACATATTCTACAATTGCAAAATTAGGTACAGGTTTAAGTGATGAAATGCTTGAAGATTTATCTAAGAAATTAAATGATTTAAAACTTACTAAAAAACCAAAAGATTTAATAACAAATATTGAACCTGATTTTTATGTTATACCTAAAATTGTTGTAGAAATAAATTTTGATGAGATTACAGAAAGTCCAATACATACTTGTTGTTATGATAAATTAAAACAAAAAGGGTTGGCATTAAGATTTCCAAGACTTATAAAGTTTAGAGATGATAAATCAGAAAAAGAAACAACATCTGAAGAAGAAATAAAGAGAATGTTTCTTCTTCAGAAGAATTCTTAATTTTTTATTGTATAGCTTTATTGTATAGAAACCATAATAACCAAATACTAGTTTTAATATTGTTTAACAACTGACCATAAAATTTCATCTTTTGGATTTACATTTATACCATCTGTTTTTATTGCTATTGGATGAACTGTTTCTGAATGTTTTGTACCTCTTAATTTTCTTACAAAAACTGATCTATGTGGTGGTGTAAAATATAATGCAACAACACCATCAACAACAAATTCTTCAACACCAAATGCACTGAAATCTTCTGCTTTCCCAGATGTTTCACAAGTCATTAAGGTTGTGCAATTTAAATCTTTTAAATAATCACTAAATCTAAATAATAGATTTCTTAATTTTCCTGGATCAGAAAACCAAGCACCAAAGGCTGTTGTAGAATCTATTACTAATCTTGTTGCTCCTAAATCTTTTACCATTGCTCCAATTATTTCTAATTCTTTATCAACTTGTTCTTCTACATTAGGTTGTCTTGGGTCTATGTGTATTCTATAAATTCTCATAAGATTTCTTTGTTCTAATGTTTTAATATCCCATCCAAAATTTTCCATATTCCAAACTATATTTTTTAAATTATCTTCAACTGTTACATATAATCCAGGATCTCCATATTTTCTAGCACCTTCATAAATGTATGTCATACAGAATATACTTTTTCCAGACCCTGCACCTCCAGAAACTAAAATAGAAGCCCCTTGTGGAAAACCACCTTGTATTAATTCATCAAATCCTATGACCCCACTAGGTATTCTTTTCACAAATATCACCATTTAAACTTATAATATTTTAGACAAAACATTTAAATACTTATTTTTTATTTTTATTAAAAACTGTGTTTTCCAAAAAAAGAAATTTTTGTCTAAAATAGATAGTTTTCCTTTTAAATATAATATCTATTTAAAAACATTTCTGTATTTATGTAATATATGCAGCTTGTATTTCTTTTTTTGTTTGTTTATTTGTTTTTATGTTTATTTATTTTTATAAAAAATAATAATTTTAAAAAGATATTTTACAGTTTACAATCTGCTTTTATTTTTAAAACATTTATTTTTAAAACATTATCTATAAATATTTAAATCAAAATATAATAAATTGGTGTTATTTATATATGGCAAAAGAAAAAGCTTTTGCAAATAAAAGAGAAAGAAGAATTAAAGAAGAAGTTAAACATACATATATTCCAGTACACGAAATTATTTCTGATCCAGAACTAGAAGAACTAAAACAAAGAATAAATATTAATAAAATTCCTACAATCTTAATTACAGATGAAGCAATTAAACATTTGGATGTTAGACCTGGTGATATTATTAAAATCAGAAGAATTAATCCAGGTATTGGTGAAACATTTTATTACAGAAAAGTAATAA